>JBCNVI010000004.1:0-22658 GCA_039630235.1 Candidatus Hydrothermales bacterium
AGCTATCTTACTCCGGAGAGGGTTCGTGAGTTTACGTTGAAAACTCTTAGAGAGGCACTCCAGAGAGAAGTAAGTATTGAAAAAATTCATCCTGAAATCTCCATATATAAAGTAGGCATAAAAGCAGAAAATATTAAGATATTTGAAGATGGGAAAAAGGAATTTATTAAAATAAAAAACTTAGAGTTCTCACTAAGAGTTCTTCCAATCATTTTCAGAAGAACTCTTGAAATAAATAAGGTTTACATAAGAGAACCCTCCTTGTCTTTATATCAAAAAGAAGTGGAAACTAAGCCAAAAAAAGAAGAAAAGAAAGAAGCAGAAAAAATGGTGATTCCTATTCTGGTTGAACTTAATGAATTTGTATTAGAAAGAGGCAAGGTTGAGATTATACCTACAAAGGGAAAAAGTCAAGTTATTTATCCCTTAAATTTAAAAGTTTCCTCAAAAACAGTAACAAAGAGTCTTCTTGAAGTAAAAGGTAGTGGCGATGTCTCACTTAAAGATCTTGAAATAATTTCACCTATAAAATTTTTCTTTGACTTAAATATAGATCTTTCAAACGATAAGCTTGAGATAAAAAAGTATAAACTGAATATAAAAGAAGTAGATATAAGGGGTGAGGGAAAAGCAATAAAAATTATTGAGGGAAAACCAGAATATAAAGTCCATATTGAATGTCAAAATTTACCCCTTAGCTTAATAAGGGAAATATCAAAAATAAAAGAAATTGATTTTAACGGAACTTTAAAGATGTCTTTGGATATTGAAGGGTCTCCTGAAAAGATAGTTCCAGATATAAAAGGAAAATTAAGTGGCCAGTCTCTGTTCCTAAAAACGCCTCAAAGAAAGATAGAATTTAAAACATTTGCAATTGACTTCAAGGGTAAAAAGGGCGAGTTAAAATGTGATTTTGAATCTGAAAAACAAAGGGGGAAAATTAATTTTGATTTTAATATTATTTATCCCAACGATTTTAAGGGAAAAGTAGAAATAAACGGAGACTTATTAGAGTTCACCGGAAAAAGCCTAAATTACTCACTTAGTTTTGATACAAAAGGCAACATTTTAGGTAACTTTAACGTAAACGGGAGATTTTTAGCTAGCAAAAATGATTTAAAATTTAACATTAGTGGAGAAAAAAAGGAAAGATTAATTTATATAAATGGTAGCATAAGCTCAGATAATTTAAATTTAAATGAAATATTACCAGAGGAAGAAAAAGAAGAAAGAAAGGACAAAAAAGCTAAAGATGAAACAGCTCCTCAAATTGCCCTTCCTAAAGATGTTAAAATTCTCTTCAACGGTTACATCAAAAATTTTATATATAAAAAAGAAAACCTTAGAGATTTAAATGTCCAAATAGAATTAGATGAAAGGGGAATAAAGATAAGGAATTTAAAGGGAAAAGCCTATGGGGGTGAAATTGAAGGAGATATTGAAATAGAAGTTGGTAGTATAAATGTAAGTTCTCGTTTTAAGGCTAAAAATATTGAATTTTCTGAACTTTTAAAAAATCATAAATTTTTGCCAGCTGAAATAGTCGGTAAGTTAAATATTGAAACAGAAAATAAATTTGATTTGGAAGATATATTAGGAACCATATACGCTTCAAATACCATCATAGCTCTGAATGGCGAAATCAGAAAGGATCCTCTTCTTGATAAGATATTTGATATTTTAAAAATAGAAGAGTTAAAAAGATTAAAATTCAGAAATATAAACGCTAAAATAAAAATAGAAAAGGGATTTATAAATCTACCTGATTTTAAGATTGATGCTACAGATTTCTTAATTGAACCAAAGGGGAGAGCCTCTCTTAAAGGTGAACTAAATTTAGATCTTCTGATAAGATTTAGGGGAAAAGGAGCTGAAATCTTGAGGAAATACTCAGCTTTTTCAAATTATTTTATAGATAAATCGGGTGATTTTGATCTTTATTTTAAAATAAGCGGAACATACAAAAATCCTACAGTAAAGTTTGATACAGAAAGATTTAAGGAAAAGTTGGAGGAGGAATTAAAAAGAAAAGGCAAAGAAAAACTAAAAGAAGAAATTAAAAAGGGGATCGATGAGTTAAGAAAAAGACTTAGATTCTAAAATTAGTTCTTGCAAAATAAATTGCTTGCATTATTCTAATAAACAAACTCTCTAATATCATACACCGCTACCTTTGGCCTTACCCTAAAATCAATAGAACTGAAAAACTCAATTTCCCTTTCAACCTCAAACCTTGAAACTTTTGATGGGAAAGAACCCTCAAAGGGATAATAGGGCGAAAGATAAAGAATATCTGCTCTATCAAAATTTACTCTCTTTAGAAGTTTCTCTGTCTCAACTTTATGCTCCTCTTCAAGATCACCGCCTATCCCAAGTAAAATAATTACACCAATAGAAATTCCAGACTCTTTTAAATTCTCTGTTAATATAAAAAAATCATCTGGATCAAAGGGCTTTTTAAGCCTATCTAAAAGCTTTTTACAACCTGACTCAAGACCTATATAAACTCTAAAAAGACCTAACCTTTTTAACTCCCTCCAAAATGACAAAGACTTTCTATTACCAGCCCACACATCTAAAAAAGAAGAAAGTTTACTCAAATTCTTATAGGGAAAATTATTTTTTAGAATCTCTATATACTCAAAGATCCTATCCTCGGTTAAAAGTAAGGCATCAGCATCACCTAAAAAAATGTCTCTTCTTGCTAATATCCCCTTACCAAAAATTTTCTTAACACCTTCTATATGAGAAATAAACTCATCTTTTTCTAAAATCCTAAACTTTTCCCCCTTATAAAAATTGCAAAAACTACAAAGATTATAAGAACATCCCTTTGTAAATTGAACATAAAGAGAAAGATACATATCAGGAGGCACTATGGGCACCCTCCCATATACCAGCTTAAAATCACCTATCGTTCTTTTAAAATTACTAAAACCCCTCTTTAAAAAATCCTCTAAAAATACTTTGTGCGTTTTAAAATATTCATCCTTAATAACAGTTTCTACCCTTTTATAAATTTTTCTTAAATATCTTAGCGATCCATATCTTTTAATAATTTTCATAGAGTCTCTTCTAGACTTTACAACTATCTCACCTGAAAGGCCTACTCTTATTCCCTTCCCATCGCAAAATGAATAAAGCAGCCTCCCTTCACTATCAAAGAAAAAGAGGGAACTATCCCTTCCTGTTATAACAACTCCCTCTTCTTTAAAACTTATTGAGGGAAAAGCTTCTCTAACAATCAAAACCTCTCTACTGGGTATCTCCAATCCTTATCAAGACACATCCTTGATATCTTTGTTATTGTGGGGGTTCTTCTTTTATGCTCATTTTTAACTATCCTTTCATAAAGATCATTTACCGCATCCTCACTTATGTTTAAAAACTCCGCAGTTTCCCTAACAGAAAGTTCAAGCTCCACAAGGCAAAATAAAACTCTATCTATCTGAAAGTATGTATAGCCTATCTCCTCTTCATCTGTTTGTCCTTTCCAAAGACCAGCTGATGGTTTCTTTTTAACTATGTCAGTGGGAATATTAACGTACTCTGCAAGTTGCCAGACCTGAGTTTTATAAAGATCACCAATCGGATAAATATCTGCAGCTAAATCACCATACTTTGTCCCATAACCAAGCAAAAGCTCTGTCTTATTTGAAGTTCCCACAACAAGTAGCTTTTTTGCATTAGCATAAAAATAGGCATAAATCATCCTCACCCTTGGCTTTAAATTTGTAATTCCCCACTCCCTGTCCCCCTCCACGTTAACTAAAGAAATCTCAAAAGCCTTAAGCGGACTATTTATCGGTATAATCTCATAATTAATATTTAAATCTTTACATAACTTTATCGCATCCTCAATATCTTTCTCAGGAGTCAAACCTTCCTCTGGAAGAATTAAAGCATAAGTTTTTTTGTTACCAATAGCCAAAGAAGTTAGCTTTGTAACAAGAGAAGAATCAACTCCACCAGAAAGATTTATTATAGCCCCATTAAAATTAAACTTTTCAACCCTTTCCCTTATTGAATTACATATCGCCTTTTCAACAAGGGGCAATTCCTCTTTTTTAAATTCAAGCTCTATCATCTTCCATTTCATCATAGGCCCTAAGAAGTTCTTCCAATATCTCTCTTCTTAACTCTCTTAACCTTGTATCCCTTCTCCTTAGCCTTCTACTTTCTTCAAGGTCAACCTCCACCACAACGTAGTCCTCTTCAAGAAGTTTTCCGGTTTTTACAATTTTGCCTGCCGCAGATACATACATCGAGTAACCAAGATAATTTACTCCGTCTTGACAACCCGCCTGATTACAAAAAACAAAGGGCAAAATATTATCTCTTGCCCTCTGGATAAGAAAGTTTTCCCAAACTTCTTTTTTAAACCTTTCAAAAGGTGAGGCCCCGAGCACAACAATTAAATCTGCTCCTCTTAAAGCCATAGCTCTTGACGGCTCAGGAAACCAAACATCCTCACAAATTAAAATACCAATTTTAATATCTCCAATATCAAAAACCGGAAGCTTTGCCCCCCTCTTAAAATACCTCTTTTCATCAAAAAGCCTATAATTTACAAGCTGAACCTTTCTATAATTCCCGATAATACTTTTTTTATTTATAAGACAGGCTGAATTATAAAAAAATCCGTAATTATCCTTCTCAACATAACCGATTATCGAGTAGAGATCATCTACTCTTTCTTTTATCCTTTCTAAAGACTCTAAATTTTCATTAACTTTGTCAAGGTAAATATCTCCACTTCCATAGCCAAGAGTTGAAAGTTCCGGTGTTACAAGCAAGTTGACTTTTTCTCTCTTTGCGGCCTCTAAGGCCTCTAAGATCTTTTCTTCGTTCCCCTTTACATCCCCCAGCTTAGTTGAAAGCTGTGCCAAAAAAACCCTTAATTTTTTCATAAACCTAAAAGAAAATTTAAAAAAATCTCTTTCAACTCATAAAGTGAATTTAAATCCACCCACTCGTCACTTCCGTGAATTCCGCCACCAACCCCATAAATCATAACTACAGGAACACCTCTTTCTGCAAAAAAGCGGCCATCTGTTGCTCCGTGTATCCTCCCAAACTCCACCTTATTTTTAACTTTTCTTACAGCTTCTGCAAACTTAACTAAATAAGGATTATCCCTTGGAGTATAAAAAGTCTCACCAGTACTTTTTATTTCCATCTCTATACCTTTTTTGTTTAACAAAAATCTCACTACGTTTTCTTCAAAATCTTTTAACTTCCAAGGGGGAGGAAATCTAAAATCAAGTTCCATCTCTCCCTCAGAAGGTACTATGTTTACCGACTTCCCAGCTTTTATTACCCCAAGTGACAGAGTTACTCTCCAAGTTGGATCATCCCCTTCATTCTTAAGTGAATCAACCCAAGCCCTATATTCTCTATATAGATCAATTAATTTTTCTGCTGCATTTTCACCTTCCCAAGGTGTAGAACCATGGGCTGACCTTCCCTTTGCCTTGAACTTAACATGTAAAACGCCCTTTCCCTCATTAATTATATTAAAATCAAAACCTCCATCCGGAATTATTGCAAACTTAGGAATCAAATTTTTCTCCCTTACCCAAAATTCAACTCCATCTTTTGATCCTACTTCTTCATCCGTAGTAAATAAAAAAGAAACATCCTTTTTAATGTTATTCTCAATTAATTCAAGAAAAAGGGTAATCATTGAGGCACAGGATCCTTTCATATCAAAGGCACCTCTTGCGTATAATTTGCCCTCCTTTTCGATAGGTTTAAACTGATCTTCACTATCTGCTGGAACTACATCAAGATGACCTGCAAACAAAATCTCTGGATTATAATCTTTTTCAAAAGATAAAAAAATCGAGGGCTTACCATTAACTTTTACTCTCTCAATATAAATAGGTTTGTCCTTAAAAATCTCTTCAACGTAATTTATAATTTCTTCAAGAGCTACTAAATTAGAGCTTTCGGATGGAATGCTTATAAGATCGAAAAGAATTCTTTTTAACCTATCCACAACTCTCTAAGAGCCTCAGTTAAGATAAAAAAGGTGACTCCTTTTAAAAGTATTGTTAAGGTAAATTTCAACAGACCATTCACCTACTGGATCATAGCTTCTTGTTACAACTGAAAAGATTGTTATAACTTTTGAAGAGTCCGATTTAATTATAAGGGAATCACGAACAAACTCTTCTCCATTTGGTTTAATCCAAAAGCAACTAACTTTACTTTCTCCCTTCATTCCCATCCAATGGATCCATAAATTTATCGTATCACCCAAGAAAAAATTGTTTGTTATACCATAGGGATTTCCACCAACAACTTTGGTACATAAGACACTTTCAACAATCATAGGACCCTCAGGAAACACAACCTCCCTTATCGTCTCAACCTTCCTCTGACAAAAACCTAAAGAAATTAAAGTTATAATAAAAAAAATTTTCATTTGATTAAAAATAATAATATAAACGAGAAAGAAAAATCAATTAGAAAACTTAAGGGGCATCACACAGTTATAAATCTTTTCCCCCCTCTTTTTCCTATAAGAGGGAAAGTAATCACTCTCATAGGTACAAAACTCTGAAATGTCTATGTTTTTTATACCCAACCTCAAAAGCTCATAAACACACTTTCCTCTTAAATCATAGAAATACTTACCATTTCTAAAAAAGAGAAACTGTCTGTCAAATTTAGTAAACTCTTCCCCAACTTCATAACAATAGGAGCAGATAGAAGGGCCAAGGTAAATAAATAAATCCGAAGGTTTAAATCCTGAATTTATAAATTTCTGTATGCCCTTTTTTATAATTCCCCCAAATAGTCCACGCCAACCAACATGAAAAATCCCATAAAAATAGGGATTATAGGTTAAAACAACAAGAGGTATACAGTCAGCTGTTTTTACACACAAAACCTTTCCACTTTTCGTAATAAGACCATCCCCCCTCACTTCATTTTTCCCCTTTAGATCCTCCACAAAATAAACATCATCTCCATGTACCTGCTCAAGAGAAAAATAATCAAAATTGGGCTTTTCATTAATAAAAGCTATAAACAGATTGTTTAATATCCTCTTTTTAATCATCATAGAGATCTTTTTCTTTATCAGATAAAACCTTTAGCATAAAATCTACATGTTCTTCCATAACAAGATTTGCCTCACTTACAAAAGTTTCTACAAGCTTTCTATCAACACCCCTTGCAAAAGCCTTATCCTTCCACTTTTTCTTAAAAGTAGTTAACTTTATCTCCTTAAAACTTTTTTGGGGCATAACAAGTGAAACAGCAATTAGAAAACCTGTGAGCTCGTCAATTGCCACGAGGAACTTTTCAAGTTCACTTTCCCTTTTAAGCTCTGGAAAAGCATGTTTTCTAATAGCTTCTATTACGTCTTCATCAACTTTATCTTTTAAAAATTCTATAGCCTTAAAGGGATGTTCATCCGGATACTTTTCGTAATCAAGATCATGAAGAAGACCTGTTAAAAACCACTTATCTTTATCTTTTCCGAGTTTTTCTGCATAGGCCTCCATACAATAGGCTGTAGCATAAAGATGCTTCCTTAAATTTGAATTTTTTACCCACTCTTTTAAAATTTTTATCCCTTCTTTTCTATCTATCATATAAGCGCTTTCCCATCTATATCGGATGGAATTTCAATATTTAAAAACTTTAGTACTGTAGGCAAAATGTCAACTATACTTGCAGTCCCCTCACTTTTTATATTTAATTTTCTACCCTTTTGCCAAATAATAAGAATACCCTTTGTATCGTGATCTCCTGTTTTTTCGGTCATAGAAGGTCCAAAAAAGTTAAAGTCAGGAAAAGCGACCCAGGAGGAAACATAGGAAAAATCATCTAGGGAATAAACTATATCTGGCATAAGATGCAAATTTTCACCACTATAAATTTCTTCCCTAAGAAAAATCTTGATGTTAATTTTATATTCCCTTGATAAATCTAAAAGGGAAGACTTTATATCTTCTATAATTTTTTCTCTTTCGTTTTTGCGGACTATTCCAAAGGGGAATCTCTCTTTTTCATTTATAAAAATAAATCCGTAGTAGCCAAAGCCAAAGGCGTACGTTTTTTCAAAATCAATATCAGAGTAAGAAAAACCGATCTTTGAAGCTGTTTTTCCAAAACTCTCCTTATCTTTTCTTAAAAGATTTTCAAGACCTAACTTATAAACAATCTTAGATAATCTTAGGGGCGAAAGACCGGATTTATACATTAAAAGCTTTATTGAATTTTTTAATCCACCTTTAAGTTTTAAAAATTTTTCTCTTAGTAAAAATGAGTTAACGTAGAAATGACCCTTTAAATCCTGAAAACCGTGATCCGACATAATAACTACAAGAGAACCCTCAGGTAAGATCGAAATGATTCTCTCAATTTTTTCATCAATTCTTTTATAGATAAACTCAACTTTCCCTTTGTCATACCAAAGCCAGTGCTGGGCATGGTCAACAGTCATAAAAACTCCCAAAAATAAATCAAAATCTTTATTTTTTATTAAATATTCCATTACATCTCCGTGAATATCGGTAAGTTCAACTAGATCCTCAAAAAATCTATGGGAATTTTTCCTTGAGAACCTGATATTTTCAGTTATCCTATAATTTGAAAACTTCTCTAAAAGCTCTCTTTTAAACTCAGAAGGATATGTAAAATCGGAATTAATTGAAGGTGTCAAAAATCCAGAAACGAAAATACCATTTACCTTTTCAGGTGGATAAGTAAAAGGAACAAAATAAATAATGGATTTTAAATTATACTCAGAAAGAATATTCCAGAGTTTTCTCTGCCTTCTTAGCTTAAATGAGGAAAGTCTATATTTAAAATTCTCATCAAGTTCATAAAAATCCAAAATCCCGTGCTTACCAGGATTCTTACCTGTTAAAAAGGAACTCCAAGCTGAAGGAGTAAGAGGCGGAATCGTAGATATAAGCTCAAATTTTTTCCCCTCACTGATAAGCTTTGAGAGCGCCCTCAGTGCCCCACTTTTACATAGGGGATCTATTATTTTAAAAGTCCCACCGTCTATCCCAATTACACAAACAGGATTCATAAAAAATTAATTTTAAATTAGCTCTTATCTATTTTGAAAATAAAGTGAGAATTTCTATAAAATTATAAACCATGAAAGAGGAAGAAAGACTCTTCAATGAGGCAAAAAGGCTTTACAACGAGGGTAAGTTTTGGGAGGCTCTTAGGTTAATGAAAGACCTTGCTGAAAAAAGAAAAAATTACGCCGATTTTCAACATTTTCTGGGCGTTATATATTACTCACTTGGCATGTTAGATGAATCAATAAATCAATTTGAAAAGGCATTAGAGATTAATCCAAATTACATTGAGGCTCACCTAAACCTTTCAATTGCTCTAAACGATAAGGGGGACTATTTAAAGGCAAAGGAACACTACGAAAAAGCTGCTAAACTTGAAAGGGAAGGCTCCAGAATCCCTGTTTCCTTAAGGAATAACCTGGCAAACACTTACATGAGAATTGGAGATAGCTTCTTTGAAATCGGGGAATATGAGAGAGCAAAAGAGGAGTATGAAAAGGCAATAGAAATAGCCCCTTTTTTTCTTGATATAAGAACAAAACACGCAAAAACACTGATGCATTTAGGTGAGATAGATAAGGCAATAAAATCGCTCGAAGAGGTAATTTTCTTAAATCCAAAATATGAGGAGGCAAAGGTTACACTTTCAATCTGTTACTATAAAAAGGGAGAAAAAGAAAAGGCAAAAAAAACTTTAGAAGAAGTTTTGAGAGAAAATCCATCAAATACAAAGGCAAAAACATACTTAAAAATGTTAGAAAATGAATAGTGAAAAACTAAAGGATACATTAAATTTACCTAAAACAAACTTCCCAATGAAAGCCTCTCTTAGAGAGAGGGAACCGGAAATCCTTAGGTTTTGGGAGGAAAGGGGGATCTACTATAAAATCCTTGAAGAGGAAAGACCTGTGTTTATTTTACACGATGGCCCTCCCTACTCAAATGGACATATTCATATAGGAACAGCAATGAATAAGATCTTAAAGGACTTTATCGTAAAGAGCAGAATAATAATGGGATATAAAACACCTTACATTCCAGGTTGGGATAATCATGGTATGCCTATTGAAAATGAAGTAATTAAAGAAGACAAAGAGATAAGAGAAATTTTACAGAAGGATCCCCTTGCTTTGAGAAGAGACGATGTTAGAAAGGATCTAAGAAAAAAATGCGAGAATTTTGCGAGAAAATGGATGAATATACAAAGAGAAGAGTTTAAAAGACTTTTATGCATAGGTGATTGGAACAATCCCTACTTTACAATGCATCCAGAATATGAGGCGGAGGAGTTAAGAATATTAGCAAAGCTCGTAGAAAAGGGCTTTATAGAGAAGGGATTTATGCCTCTTCATTTTTGCCCAGTTTGTAAGACTGTACTTGCAATGGCTGAAATAGAGTATAAAGATAAAAGCTCTCCCTCTATTTACTTTTTAATGGAGGTACTTGATAAAAAAGAGTTTCCAGAGGGAACTTATGTTCTTGCATGGACTACAACACCTTGGACTATTATTTCAAACGTCGCACTCGCCTTTAATCCAAACTTTTACTACGGAGTAATTGAAACAAACGGCAAAAGACTTTTACTTGCATTAGAAACTTTAGAGAGGGTAAAGGAGGAGTTAAATTTAAGTAAATTTGAAGTAATTAAAGAGTTTAGGGGAGAAGAACTTGAATATAAAAAATTTATGCATCCTTTTTATGATAGGGAGTCTTTGGGGGTGCTTGCAGAGTTCGTTGAAAAGGAGACTGGTTCAGGAGTAGTTCATATTGCTCCTGGACATGGTAAAGAAGACTTTGAAGTAGGTCAAAAGTATAAACTTCCAGTTCTTTCTCCAATAGATGATTTAGGTAAATTCACAAAAGAGGCCGAGGGTTTTGAGGGAATGGATACTGAGGAAGCCTCTAAAAAGGTTGTTCAAGTTTTAAAAGAAAGGGAAAAACTTTTAAAAGAAGGCCACATAACTCACTCTTATCCTCATTGCTGGAGATGTAAAAGCCCATTAATTTTTAGAGCCACGGAACAGTGGTTTTTAAGAGTTGATCACTTAGACCTCAGAAAAAGAGCACTTAAAGAGATAGAGAAGGTTAAGTGGATTCCAGCAGCCTCAAAACAGAGTATTTACAATGCAGTATTAGAAAGACCCGATTGGTGTATATCAAGACAAAGAGCCTGGGGACTGCCCATACCTGCCTTTAGATGTAAGGATTGTTCTAAGAGTTTTATTAACCACGAATATGTGTATAAGTTAGCAGATTTAGTTCAAGAAAAGGGCTCACAGATCTTTTGGGAGGAAAACGAAATTCCACTTCCTGAATGTCCCAGTTGTAAATCCAAAAATCTTGAAAAAGAAAAGGATGTACTTGATGTTTGGATTGATTCAGGTGTCACTAATTTGATTGTTTTAAAGAATAAAAATTATCCTTGGCCAAGCGATGTCTTTATAGAGGGCCCCGATCAACATAGGGGATGGTTTAACGCTTCTTTGATGATAAGTGTTGCGATAGATGGAAGGGCGCCTTATAAAACAGTTATAACACATGGTTGGACATTAGATGAACAGGGAAGGGCAATGCACAAGTCACTTGGAAACGTTGTATCACCACTTGAGGTGATTGATAAGTACGGCTCAGAAGTTTTAAGAGTTTGGGCAGCCTTCTCTGAATATACACAAGATGTAAGGATCTCTGACAACATATTGAGTTTAATGGTGGACAGCTACAGAAAGATAAGAAACACCTATAGATTCATTCTTGGAAATCTTTTTGATTTTGATCCTAAGAAAAACCTTATAAATTTTGAGGATATGCTTCCTCTTGATAGATATATGGTGATAAAAACTGAGGATTTAAAGGAAAAAATAATTGAATTTTATGAAGAGTACGCTTTTCACAGAGCTTTTCACACCTACTATAGATTTTGTAACGTAGATCTTTCTTCCTTCTACTTAGATATACTTAAAGATAGACTTTACACTTATTACTTTGATTCTAAGGAAAGAAGAAGTGCGCAAAGTGCCCTCTACTTTATACTTCTTGAACTTCTGAAACTTGGAGCCCCAATTTTATCATTCACCTGTGAAGAAGCTTACCAAAATCTTAAGTTTAAAGAAAAAGAAAGTATTTTTCTTGAAGTCTTAGATAAAGAAAGAAAATATAGTGATGAAAATCTAAAACTTGATTTTGAAAAAATAATAAGACTAAGGGATGTGGTGTTAAAATTACTTGAGGAGATAAGGATTTCAAAGAAGATAGGTTCATCTTTAGAGGCAGAGGTTTATTTAGAGGGAGAAGATGAGGTAATAGAAAGATATTTTGAGTATTTACCAGAGATTTTTATTGTCTCACACGTGGGAAAGGGAAAGCCAAGGCAATATGAATCTTTTAGTGAGTTTGAAAATTTAAGGGTCTATGTTAAAAAAAGTGAGGGAGCAAAATGTGAAAGGTGTTGGAGATACCTTGAGGAGGTTAAATTAAGCAAAAATAACATATGCAAAAGATGTGAAGAAACTCTCATAAAAATGGAAATTTCACTATGAAAGAGAAAGAATTGGAAAAATTAAAAAAGAAGATACTTGAAAAGAGGGAGAAAATAATTAAGTTTTTGGAGAGAGCTGAAAAAAGTGGAATGAGTTGGGCAGAAAGTGGTGAAAGGATATTTCATCATCACCTTTCTGATACTGCTACAGATGAGGAACTTAAGGAAATTGCCTTTATGAATGCTACAAGACTAAGAGAGGAGCTTGCTCTTATTGAGGATGCCATATCAAGAATAAAAGAGGGAACTTACGGTATCTGTCTAAAGTGTCTAAAGCCTATATCCATAGAAAGACTAAAAGCAATACCATATGCAAGGTACTGCATTAAATGTCAGATAGAGATAGAGAAAAGAATCTAAGAGTAATTATAAAAAGAACACTCTTTAGCTTTTCAGTAGCCTTCTTAGTTTTTTTAATTGACCACGTTACAAAAATTTTGGCTTTGACACATCTTGAATACGGTGTTCCTCTTGAAGTTTTAGGCCCTTACTTTAGATTCACACTTGTTTTTAATCCTTATGGAATATGGGGGTTGCCAATCACAAAAATTTTACCTTATGAGATTATTGCTATTTTAGCAATTTTTATTTTAATCTTATTTATAGTAAAAGAAGAAAAGTTGCTTTATAACTTTTTTTACGGGCTAATACTGGGGGGTGCCCTAGGTAATTTATACGATAGATTAAGAATGAAAGCAGTAATAGATTTTATAGAAATAGGTATTTCAGAAAACCTTCATTGGCCAATATTTAATCTCGCTGACACCTTCATAACAATAGGAATCATAGGAACCATCTTTTTCACTTTTATAAAAAAAGATAAAAAATAAATGATTCTCATTTTTTATATTTTAACTTCTCAGCTAGGCTATCTTGATTCCCTTTTACTGAGCAACCTAAATGGAGCTTACGTAGAGGATAGCATCAAAAGTTTTGAAGACTTTGAGATAAAATTTACCTATAGAAAAGAAAGCTTAACCCAAATTGAACTAATTGATTTAGAAAAAAATTTAGAAAAAAGAATTGTAGAAGTTCTAAGAAGCGAACTTAAAGAACAAACTGAGAAAAAGGCTGAGCAAAGGGGAACAGGATTAATACCAGATATAGTAATACCTATTCCCGTTGAGCTTCCCTTTGGTCTTACTGATGAAACAAAAGTTAAAATTGGTGGTTACCAAAACCTTTCTATGGGTTTACAAAGGGATGAATTTAAAGCTTATTCACCTACAACACCCCAGGGAAGTTCAAGTCCTGGGATAAAGCTTGAGCAACAGTTAAAAGTTAACGCAGAGGGGATAATAGGGGGCAAAATTCATCTCCTTTTGGATCATGATTCACAAAGAGAAACTCAAGATTTACAGACTGTTAAAATAAGATATGAGGGGGATGAGGACGAAATTATTAAGTATATTGAAGGAGGAAATCAGCTCGGAACTCAAGGTTCAGGTGGACTTTTCGGAATAGCCGGAAAGTTTCAATTAGCTTCTTTTGATATTGAGGCAACAGCTTCACGAGAGATGGGTAATCAAAAAGAAATAGTCCTAACACGAGGAGGAGTTATCTTTGACACTTTTAAAATTGAAGATAAAGACTTTGAAAAAAATAAATTCTTTTTAATTCCAGTTGAAAGGGGTGATGAAATCGTTACTGATTCTATTTATCTTTTCTACAATGACAACATTGAATCAAACGATACACTGATTACAAATCCCTTTAGGGGAAAAGTTTTTCTCTACGATAAACCTGATTCACTAAGTAAAAAAGTATTTACTTTTCAACTTTTAAAAAGAGATTCTGCTTACTTAAATATGTTCTTTACGAATGTAATAAAATTAAACATACCGACTTCACAGGATTTTATACTTGCGGTCTGCTATAAGACAAAAAACAAAGGTTGGGTAGGACTCTTAAATAAATCAAATCCTTTAGATACTTCAAATAAATTTATGCTCTTAAGGGAATACGCGTTAAATGACTTTAAAGATCCCACCTGGAAGTATATGCTCAAAAATATATACTATGTAGGGCAAATTGACTCAGCTTCATTAAAAATTGTAAGGTACAGCTCACCGTACAACATAGAACAAGAGGGCGGTAGAACCTTTTTAAATATTTTAGGGCTTGATAAAAACAATGACGGAATTCTTGATAGGTATGTAAATTTTGATGGATATGTAAATTTTACCCCCTATGTTGATGGCTATTTATTTATTCCACATCCTGAACCCTTTGCCCATGAATCATTGAGTTTAAAAGATACAATAATTTATAGAACTTTTTCTGAAGCCGAAATTTCACAGAGAGATTATATTTACAAGATAATAACTGTAACTCGTAGAAGACCAACAAGTATAAACCTTGGTATAACAGGAATAGTAAGAAATTCAGAGGAGGTGTACTTTGGAAATGAAAGATGGGTAAATGGAAAAGACTACGTAATTGATTATGAGACAGGCACAATGCAAATCCTTAATAAAGAATATCAAACAGATTTTTCAAGAGAACTAAAAATTAAATTTAACGAAAGAGCTATTTTTCAAACAAAAAAGAGAAGTTTTTTAAATCTAAAGGGAAACTACTATATTTCAGAGAATTCTAATTTAACTTTTGGAATTGACTATAGGGGCGAATCAACAGCAGATAGAAAAATAACATTTGGAGAAGAACCAAGGAGAGTTTTTTTACTTAACTCAAGCCTTAACTTTGAAAGAAATTTACCTTTAAATCTTTCTTCTTTTCTTCCTTGGGTAGATAAGGAAAAAGAATCTAAGGTTAAAGTTTTAGCGAAGTTTAATCAATCCTTCCCAGATCCAAACACAAGGGGCTTTGCTTATCTTGACGACATGGAGTCAACTTCACTTGAAATATTTGTTGATTTAAGCACTCACAGCTGGATTTACGGATCTTTACCGATATACCTTAGGGACTCAACAAGCGTAAATATAAGAACTCCTGAAGATTATTTCGAAAATAATCTAATATGGTTTGAAACTAATAAATTTTTGTACAGGGATATTTATCCTTATATTCCAGGACAACAGGGTAACAAAACTGCAAACGTAATGGAGGTAATAATTGATCCGGGGACAAAGCAAACAAGAGGTTTTGCATCTTTAACACAACTTTTATCAAAAGAAGGTATTGATATTACTTCTTATGACTATTTAGAGGTTATTGTAAGGGGAGATAGGGGAATTATCGGGATAGATGTTGCAACAGAAGTTTCAGAGGATGCCTGTTTTAGAGATATAGAGGGGAAATTAGTAGGACAAGGTATAGAAAATTCAGAGGATGGTGCAAATGGAGGTTGGGAGGATGGAAAACTTCAGGCAAATAGGGAAGATGTAGGACTTGACATGGTTCCGGATGGATCACCGGGAGATGCTGGCAACGATAACTATGAGCAAGGAAATTTAAGCAAAATTAACGGTACAGAAAAAAATGGAAAACTCGACAAAGAAGATCTTGATAGTGACGGATTCAATAAAGACAGAGAAGATTGTTTCACCTACATTTTAGATTTAACACACGGCTTTTATCAGATACATAATGGATTTAAATTTTACAAAATTCCCTTAAAAAAATACATGAAAAAATATGGAAATCCTGAAATTATAAGGATAAGAAAAATAAGAATATTTTTTACAGAGTTTCCCCAGAAGGACACTCTCTATATAGCCAAAATATCTATTACAGGAAATAGGTACATAGCCCAGGGAGTTTTCAATAATGGAAATCCTGTAAGAGATCCTTTAAAAAAGATAACGGTATTAACCTATAGTAATCAGCAGGATGCAAATATCTATAGGCCACCTCCAGGTGCTGTAATTGAATATACTCAGGAGGGAGAAGTAGAAGAAAAAACTCTTGTTCTAAGATTTGAGAATTTTGAAAAAGATGATTATGGCCTTGTTACAAAAAAACTTCATTCACCTCAAGACTACTGGCAATATAAAAAGATAAGTTTTTATCTAAAATCTTTCCCTGAAACTCTAACAAGTAGTCCACAATTCTTTATAAAATTTGTAACAATCGATACAAATAATTATTACTTATTCAAAGTAGAGGATATACCTAAGGAGTGGACGAGATACGAAATTGACATTAATAAATTTACAAGTCTCAAGTTAAAAAGATCACCTAAGGAAGCGAATAAATTGTTTGGCGATCCAGGTACTCCAGGATATCATGTTAAAGGACACCCAAATTTTAAAAGAATTGATAGATACATAATTGGGGTAAAAAACGTAAGTACTAGAAAAATTTCTGGAGAAGTTTGGTTCAATGAACTTATTTTAACTAATCCAGATAGAAAAGGAGCATATTCGGTTGAAAATAGCATCATGATGAATCTGGGAGATGTTGGAAACTTTAATATAAATTTTAGTAAGAGCTCAGCAGGATTCTCAGGGATGAATCTGGTAAGAGAAACGTTTTCCAAGGAAGACTTGGGTGGCGCCCTCAGGTTAAACATAGATAAATTACTAAATATAGGCTTTTTAAACTTCCCACTAAACTATTCAATAAGGACATCAAAGAGTTTACCACTTTTTAGAACTGGCACTGATATAATACTTGATAAAAGATTAGCCGAAAAGGAAAAATCAACATCTTTTAGTAGCGGTGTAAGTTTTTCTCTTTCAAGAAAAGTTCAAAATAAAAATTTAGAAAAAAGTCTTTTTGAGAGATTTTTAGGTTATACCGTTGATCCATTAAACTATAGCTTTTCTTATGATCATAATAGAAGCCTTTCTCCTACTAATTTAAGTTTTAACAGAAACTTTCAGCAATCACTTTCTTATAGAGTTAATTTTCCCTTTCATGGTATAAAGTTTTTAGGTCAAAGAATTAATCCAATTCCTAGAAGTGTAAATACTTCGGTTAGTCACTCTAAGGTTAGAAATAGGGGGCTTGTCTTTGATCCAAGGGATTCAATATGGGTTCAGACAAATCTTTACAAAAGAGAGGGTGGAAGCTTTGATTATCAAGTGCAAGAAATAAGTCCACTAAATTCACTCAGATTAAATTTTGGAGGCAGAATAGACTACGATCTCGGATTAAAAAAATTAACTAGAAAATTCTACGGAAAAGATATCAAAAGAAGCTCAAACTATTCTCTTCAGTATGGTCCTGTCTTCCCATCCTATATAAATAAGTTCATCTCTCATATAAACTTTTCTTATAATTCTGGCTTTAATGACGACCATGATCCTATCAATCAAAAAGATAGTTTAAATCCTCTAAGAAGAGTTGATAACAGGGCGAGTTACACAGTTAATGGAAATATAAATACTTTTGAGCTTTTATATTACTTTGTAAAGTTAGGAAGTAGAGAGGCTCTAAAAGACATAAATAAACTAAGGTCAATTCTCCAAAGTATAAGCGTAACTTACTCTAGAAACTTATCTTCTAGATATTATGATTTGAAAAAAAGTCCATCCTTTTTCTATGAGCTTGGAAAAACAATGAACCCTGGAGTTGATTACGAGGAAAATATAAATAATAGCATTAATGATTCAAGAAACTTGAACCTTAGTACCGGAACGAGAATACAAGTAATAGGAATTAACTTATCTTACAGTTCAAGAAAAAATATAGCTTATATGCCATACCAAAGAACAAAAACTACCTCAACTGGAACGAATTTTCCAAACGTTACAGTTCAAGTTGACATGTTAAATAAAAGAATAAGAGCTTTAGATAACTTCTTTTCAAATCTTACTCTTAGAACAAATTATAATCTTGATTTAACTAAGGATCATGGACATAACATAACAAACGAGAGGAGAGTTAGAAATTTCACACCACTTTTTTCACTTCAAGGAAGAACAAGGAATGGAATTGGTGTTGCTTTAAATTATAATAAAAGTGAACAAAAAAACATATCACAATCTGGTGGACTTACTACAGAAACAAAAAACATCACCGATAATATAAACCTAACTTTTGATTTTTCTATATCTAAGGCAATTTCAGAAAAATTATTAGGCTTTATAAAAGTTAGATCAGAAATAAATACGAGCGTGTCACTAACAAGACAAAATTCAAAAACAATTATAAATGGAATTGAAAATCAAAACAATACAACAATAAACCTAAATGGAACAATGAGTTTTCAATTTACAGAAGATATAACAGGAAACTTTGGAATCTTTTATAACTTAAATAAAGATAACATTCAGGGGATATCAAATAAAAGATACGAGGTGAACTTCGGAGTTAGAATTAACTTTTAAAAATTAGCCAACCTCTGTCAACCAAAATCTCTCATCAGATAGTAAATAATTCCTTAGATGTTTATTTTCCCTTTTTTCAAGTAAAGGATCAAAAGTCAACAAATTACTTACAACTTCTCTAACTTTAATTAAAAGTTCTTTATCTTCAATTAAATCACTAAATTTGAAAGAAAAGAAACCTGACTGGGCATAACCAAGAATGTTTCCAGGTCCCCTTAGTTTAAGATCAAGCTCAGAAAGTTTAAAACCATCCGAGATTTTCCTAAAAACTGATATTCTCTTTAAGGTCTCAGGAGGCATATTTTTAGAACAAAAAATAAAACAGTAACCCTTTTCAATTTTTCTTGCTAATCTTCCTCTTAACTGATGGAGAGTTGAAAGACCAAACCTTTCTGCCCCCTCTATAACCATATACTTAACATCAGGAACATCAATACCTACCTCTAAAACTGTTGTAGAAACAAGCACCTTTATTTCACCGTCCCTAAACTTCTCCATTCTAATTGTTCTTTCCTCTTTTTTCATTCTTCCGTGAATAAAACTAATTTGAATATCTCCTGCCCATTTATTTTTTATTTCTTCATAAAGCTTAACACAGGATTTTGAATTAAGTTTTTCGGACTCCTCAATTAAAGGTGCAATTATATAAGCTTTTGAATTTTCTTTCCTTATTGTCTCAAACAGCTTTTTATAAAACTCTTCCCTATTTTCCGTATACACCACCTTAGTCTCAACAGTACCTCTTCCTTCGGGCATTTCATTTAAAACTAATATGTCAAGGTCACCATAATATGTAAGAGCAAGTGTTCTTGGTATAGGGGTAGCTGTCATAACAAGAAAGTGAGGGCTTTCACCTTTTTGAAGAAGCCGCGCTCTTTGAGAAACACCAAACTTATGCTGCTCATCAATTATTACAAGACCCAAATTTCTAAACTCAAGCTTTTCTTCAAGCAAGGCATGTGTTCCAACTAAAAGTTCTATTTCACCATTTTTTACTTTCTCATAGATTCTCCTTTTTTCTTTAGTTGAAATGTTAGAGGTTAATAAATCACATTTTATACCAAGATTAGAAGTTAAGCTCTTTATGGTTTCGTAATGTTGTTCAGCTAAAATCTCAGTAGGAGCCATAAAGGCTACTTGGTAATTATTTTCTATTGCTCTTAGAGCAGAGTAAATAGCAACAATTGTTTTACCTGACCCAACATCACCCTGTAAAAGTTTTCTCATAGCATAAGGTTTTGAGAGATCTCCATAGATTACCCTTATTGCTCTTTTTTGTGACTCTGTTAACTTAAAAGGCAAATTAGAAATAAACTTTTTTGTCAACTCCGGAGTAGAGATAAAGGCTGGTGCTTTTACCTTATTTCTCTTATATACAAAAAGTTTTAAAAAAAAGAAAAAAAGTTCTTCAAATTTAAGTGTGTATAAACTCTTTTCAAGTATTTCGTAGTTTTCTGGAAAATGTAAATTTTTTAGAGAATCTCTTCTTTCTAAAAGACCAAATTTTTTTCTTATATCCTCTGGAATAGTTTCAGGAATATTGTTATATACTCCTTGGAGTGTACTATGAATAATTTTTCTCATAATATGAGGTTTAATAGGGTTTACTTGACCTAAAGAACTATAAATAGGTACAATTTTTCCAGAATGAATTAAATCTTTATTTTCCTTGTCAAGAACTTCAAATTCAGGATGAAAAATTCGAAAAATTGAACCAAACTTTTTTACTTTACCTGAAACAATTACTGTTCTATCCAGCTTAAAGTAATCTTTAATATAAGAGCTATTTACGAAAATTAGTTCCATGAATCCAGTCTCATCAGTCAAAATAACGACAAAAAATTTTTTATTACCTTTTCTCCTTTCACCCCTTGCAAATACTTTACCCATAATTACAGCCTCTTCTCCGTCACTCAGATTTTTGATGTTTTTAAAAACTCTTCTATCAATGTATTTTCTAGGTTTAAAATATAAAAGATCACCAATAGTTTTAATACGATATTTTAAAAAGACTTTTTTTCTCGAACGTCCTATACCCTTCAGTCTATCTAGTGGTGAATCTAAACTTATATCCTGAGTCTTCACTCAATAACAAAACTTAATATTTTCTCCTTTACATAGAAAACTTTCTTAATTTTGCCCTGATTAATATATTTTTGTATGTTAATATTACTTTTTGCTATTTCTATAACTTCCTCTTCTTTTGCTTCAGGATCAATCTCTATTTGACCCCTCACCCTTCCGTTGATTTGAACAGGTATGATGATTTTTTCCTCCTTTAAGAACTTTTCATGTATAATCGGCCAGGCTTTTGTAACTATAAAGCCCTCTTTTCTATATGACCATAACTCCTCTGCTAAATGAGGCACAAAAGGTGAGAGCATCTTAACAAGTAAGTAAAGAGAGTGAGCAAAAGCATCAGACTTCTTATTTTCAAAGCTATATAAGTCATTAACTAGTTCCATTAAAGAAGCAATTGCTGTATTAAACTTAAAGTTTTCTATATCTTCTGTTACCTTTTTTAAGATCCTATATGATTTACTTAATAAACTCTTTTCTTTTAAATCAAATTCCTCAGGTGGAAATTCTCTTGCCCTTATAAATATCTCCTTATTATCATCTATTAACTTTTTTACTCTAACTAAAAATCTTTCGGCTCCTTTAACTCCCTCGTCTGTCCATTCAAAGTCTTGATCTGGTGGTCCTGCAAAGAGAGTATAGAGTCTTGCAACGTCAGCCCCCTTATCTTTTACAAAATCCCTTATAAGCACAGCATTACCAGCCCTTTTACTCATCATTTCCAAATTTCCACTTGCAGTTCTCTTTAAAACCATTCCCTGAGCAAAAAGTTTTTCAAAAGGCTCAGGTGTCTTTACAAGACCCTTATCATAAAGAACTTTGTGTATAAATCTTGAATAAATAAGATGAACAGTTGCGTGCTCTATACCCCCCACATATATATCAACAGGCATCCACTCATTTACAATCTTTTCGTCAAAAATTTTCTCTTTATTTAGTGGATCTATAAATCTAAGAAAGTACCAAGAAGACTCTACAAAGGTATCCATCGTATCAGGATCTCTCTTTGCTCTTTTTCCACATGTAGGACAAACTGTATTTATAAACTCTTCTGAAGATTCAAGCGGACTTTTACCCTTTGGCAAGTAATCGACGTTATAGGGCAAAAGCACTGGCAAATCCCTCTCTGATACGGGCACAATACCACACGTTTCACAATGTATTATCGGAATTGGTGATCCCCAGTACCTTTGTCTTGAAATAAGCCAATCTCTTATTCTATACGATACATCGTATCCTCCAATATTTTTTTCCTTTAAGAAATCATTGAGCCTTTTTATTCCCTCTTCTGAACTTAAAGAGCTAAATTCACCGGAGTTAACCATTATGCCAAAATCCTCCATCGCAGCGTTTAAATCTGAGGCATCTTTGGGATAACCCTCTTTTTGAATAACAACTTTTATCTTAAGTCCATGAGCTTTAGCAAACTCAAAGTCTCTCTGATCATGGGCAGGAACACCCATCACAATTCCAGTACCATAATGGGCAAGAACATAGTCAGCCGTGTAAATTGGAATCTCCTCGTTTGTTAAAGGATGTATAGCATAAAGACCTGTAAAAACTCCCTCTTTTAATTTCCTTTCACTTATTCTTTCAATATCAGACTTTAAGACAACTTTGTCTCTGAAGTTTTCTAATTCATTTCTATAGGGAGAAAGTTTTATGATTTCATCCATTAACTCGTGCTCTGGAGCTATAACAAGAAAAGTAACTCCGTATACTGTATCAATTCGTGTTGTAAAAACGGGTAAGGGA
>JBCNVI010000004.1:22667-39351 GCA_039630235.1 Candidatus Hydrothermales bacterium
AACTCGTGCTCTGGAGCTATAACAAGAAAAGTAACTCCGTATACTGTATCAATTCGTGTTGTAAAAACGGGTAAGGGAATATTTTTTTCTTTCAATTTAAATATTATTTCAGTACCTTCACTTTTCCCAATCCAGTTTCTCTGCATTTCTATAACTCTTCTTGGCCACTTTGTCTCAAGATACTTTAGATCTTCGAGTAATCTCTCCGCATACTTAGTAATTCTAAAGAACCACTGCTCTAATTTTTTCTTTGTAACTTCTGTTTTGCATCTTTCGCATTTTCTCTCTATGATCTGCTCATCAGCTAGAACAGTTTGACATGAGGGACAGAAGTTTACCAAGGCTTTTTTTCTGTAAGCTAATCCTTCCTTATATAACAAAAGGAAGAGCCATTGAGTCCATTTATAATATTCAGGCTCACAAGTTGATATTTCTCTTGACCAATCGTAGGATATACCAAGTTTTTTTATATCTTCCTTACCTTCTAAAGTATTTTTTAAGACCCATTCTCTTGGATGAATCTTTCTTTTAATTGCTGCGTTTTCAGCTGGAAGACCAAAGGCATCCCAACCAAAAGGATGGAGTACGTCATATCCCTTCATTCTGAAATATCTTGCCATCACATCGGTTATAGTATAGTTTCTTGCATGTCCCATATGGAGGTCACCAGAGGGATAGGGAAACATTCCTAGGACATAGATCTTTTTTTTGGGATAGGTGGGCGCCCTAAATAAGTCATTCTCTTCCCAAAGTTTCTGCCACTTTTTATCTATTTCAACAAAATTAATTTTATTCATTAAGCAGCAATATAACGCTCTTCTTCTTTAACCTTTGGTATAATTTTTATTTGCTGAAAATCTCTCAATCCTGTACCACATGGAATAAGTGAACCAACAATTACATTTTCCTTCAGTCCCTTTAGCTCATCTCTTTTTCCATAGAGTGCACTTTGACATAGGACCCTTGTTGTTTCCTGGAATGAGGCAGCAGATATAAAGCTTTCAGTAGAAAGTGCAGCCTTAGAAATCCCAAGAAGAACAGGAGAGTAAACGGCAGGTCTTCCTCCCCTTTCCCTTGTTCTCTTATTTTCTTCCTCTAGTTGCTCAATGTTTACGAACTGTCCTCTTACAAAGTGAGTATCGCCTGGATCTTCAACCTTTACGTTTCTCATCATCTGTCTAACAATTATTCCTATGTGTTTATCATGAATTCTAACACCAGAAAGTCTATAAATTTCTTGAATTTGATCAAGCAAGAACTCTTGTACCTCAATTCTTCCCTTAATCCTTAGTATATCATGGGGATCAATTGGACCAAGTGTTAAAGGCTCACCCGCGTTTACTCTTTCACCATCGTCAACCAGTAAGTACTTGCTGTAGGAGACTTTATAGGTCACTTCAAATCCTGACTCAGATATAATCTTAATTTCCCTAAAGCCCTTTTCGGGCTTACCTACTTTCACTATTCCGGAAATTTCAGCAAGAATAGCCTTATCTTTTGGAACCTTTGCCTCAAAAAGATCGTTGACTCTTGGAAGTCCACCTGTTATATCCCTTGTTTTTCCAGCTTCCCTTGGTAATTTAGCTATAAAATCACCTGCCTTTATATACTGATTCTCTTTTACCACTATTCTTGCATCCTTTGGTAAAGCGATTTCCTCAATTACGTTACCAGAATCATCAATAATTTGAACCGCAGGGTGTAACTTTTTAGATCTATCCTCCATCACGATAATTTCAACCTTACCCTCTTCAGCTGCTTCTGTGTATGTCACACCCTCTTCAAGGTCAACAAATTTCACTTTTCCAGACTTAGTTGCAAGAATCGGAATTATATAGGGCTCCCACTCACACAAAACATCACCCTTTTCAACCTGAGATCCATCTTTTACATAAACTTCAGCACCTTGAGGCACAGCAAAGTTCCTTTTAATTTCAGGATTATCCTTGTGAGTTATACGTATAAGTCCTCTCTTTGAGATAGATACAGTTTTCCTCTCACTATTTTCAGAGACGTTTAAATTGATAAACTCCACAGTTCCAGAAAAAGGGGCTTCATGTTTAGATTTCTCAAGAACTCTTGAAGCAGCTCCTCCTACATGGAAAGTTCTTAATGTAAGCTGAGTTCCAGGTTCTCCTATACTTTGTGCTGCTACCACTCCAACAGGTTCACCTATTTCTACTACTCTACCTGTTCCAAGGTGTCTACCGTAGCACTTAACGCAGATGCCACCTTTTGACTCACAGGTTAAAACGTGACGCACCTTAACTTTTTCTATTCCAAGATCTTCAATTTCTTGAGCTTTCTCCTCGGTTATAAGTTCGCCAACTCTTACGATTATCTCACCTGTAAATGGATTTCTTACGTTCTCAGCTGCGAAGTGACCCTCAATTCTTTCAGAGAGAGTCTCAATAATAGTTTCTCCTTCTTTTAGTGCGCTTACCTCTCTTCCCTGAATAGTGCCACAGTCTTCCTCAACTATTACAACTGATTGAGCTACATCTACAAGTCTTCTTGTAAGATATCCAGCATCAGCTGTTTTTAGTGCTGTATCAGCAAGTCCTTTTCTTGCGCCATGAGTAGATATGAAGTATTCTAAAACTGTCATACCCTCTTTAAGGTTAGATTTAATTGGTGTTTCAATGAACTCTCCTGTTAATCCTATAATCCTTTTAGGTCTTGCCATAAGTCCTCTCATTGCTGCAAGCTGTTTTACTTGGTCAAGTGATCCTCTTGCACCAGAATTCATCATCATATAAATTGAGTTAAAACCACCCCTATCATTTTGCATAAGTTCTACCATCTTTTCAGTTAAAATTTCGGTAACTTCTGTCCACAGGTCAAGAATTGCGTTGTACCTTTCACCTGAAGAGATTCTACCTTTTAGGAAATTATTTTCTATTTTTTCAAGTTCCTTTTCAGCCTCTTTTAGTATTTTCTTTTTATCGGAGGGAACAATCATTTCATCAATACCAAAAGTTACACCACTTTTTGTAGCCCAATAGAATCCAAGCTCCTTGATTTTATCGAGAACTTCCTCTGCTATCAGAGAGCCTTTTTCCAAATAAACGGATCTTACTAAATCAGAGAGTTTCTTTTTAGTCATTTCTTCGTTTACAAACCCAAAATCCCTAGGAAGAGCCCTGTTAAATATTATTCTTCCAGGAGTAGTTTTTTTATTTTTTGATAGCAATTCATCAACTTCAATTTCTGCGTTAAGATCAACTTTTCCAAGTTCGTAGGCAATTAATGCTTCATCAAAGGTTCCAAACCTCATTCCTTCGCCTTTTGCGCCTTTTCTTACCTTAGTAAGTATATGAAGACCTATAACCATATCTTGAGTTGGAGAAATTAGCGGAGATCCGTTGGCTGGCGAAAGCACGTTGTGTCTTGGAAGCATAAGAAAATGAGCTTCAAGCCTTGCTTCAGGTGATATCGGTACATGAACTGCCATCTGATCGCCGTCAAAATCAGCGTTAAATGGTGTACACACAAGAGGATGAAGTTGTATAGCTTTACCTTCTATAAGTTTTGGGTAGAAAGATTGTATAGAAACCCTGTGAAGTGTCGGAGCCCTGTTTAACAGCACAGGATGATCCCTAACAATCTCCTCTAATATTTCCCAAACTTCTACCGGTCTTTCCCTTATAAGCTTTCTTGCACTTCTTAAGGACTCAGCAATCCCCTTTATTTCTAATCTTCTCTCAACAAAGGGTCTAAAGAGCTCAAGAGCTATCTCTTTGGGCAAGCCTACTTCGTTTAATTTTAAATCTGGACCCACGACAATAACAGATCTTCCAGAATAGTCAACTCTTTTTCCTAAAAGGTTCCTTCTAAATCTTCCCTTTTTACCTCTTAGCATATCTGAAAGTGACTTGTAAGGTTTTCCTTGTTTTCCCATAACTGGTCTTGATCTTCTTGAATTATCTAAAAGAGCATCTACTGCCTCCTGTAAGAGCCTTTTTTCGTTTCTTAAAATTATCTCAGGTGCGCCCATTTTCGTTATATTCTTAATCCTGTTGTTTCTGTTTATGACTCTTCTATAAAGGTCATTCAAATCACTAGTTGCGTACCTACCTCCCTCCAAAGGAAAGAGTGGTCTTAAATCAGGGGGTATAACAGGTATAACTTCTAAAATCATCCATTCTGGTTTATTTCCGGAATTTATGAGAGCATCAACAATTTGTAATCTCTTTAAAACTTTTCCTCTCATTTGAGTGGCTTTTTCTGTTTTCAGTTTAACTCTCAATTCAGCAGAGAGTTCCTCTAGATCTATCTCTTTAAGGAGTTTCTTTATTGCTGAAGCTCCCATTTCAGCTAAAAAGCCATCCTTATATTCATTAGCATAATGTTCATACTCTCTATCAGAGAGAACTTGTTTCTTTAAAAGAGGAGTATCCCCTGGATCTATTACTATGTATTTATCGTAGTATAAAATACTTTCAAGGTCACTTGAATTTATGTCTAAAAGAAGAGCTATGGTTGATGGAGGGATTTTATAAAACCAGATATGGGCAACAGGAACTGCAAGTTCAATATGTCCCATTCTTTCTCTTCTAACTGAAGATGTGGTGACTTCTACTCCGCACTTATCGCATACGGTGCCTGCAAATCTTTTTCCTTTAAAGGCACCACATGCACACTCATAATCTCTGATGGGTCCAAAAATAGTTTCACAGAAAAGTCCGTGTTTTTCTGGTCTTTGAGTTCTATAATTTATTGTTTCTGCAGTTTTGACCTCGCCATAAGACCAACTTCTTATTGTCTCTGGTGAAGCTAGTCTTATTCTAATTGCTCTTAAAATCTCGGGTTGTAACCCTGCTACTGAGGGCTTCATTCTTACCTCCTTTTTTAAATTT
This sequence comes from Candidatus Hydrothermales bacterium, assembly GCA_039630235.1. Taxonomy (NCBI): domain Bacteria; kingdom Pseudomonadati; phylum Caldifarciminota; class Caldifarciminia; order Caldifarciminales; species Caldifarciminales bacterium. Next base: position 27,527 of record JBCNVI010000004.1, read on the forward strand.
TTTCTTTTTCAATTTCGATATCTAAACAGAGCCCTCTTAGTTCATTTAATAAAACATCAAAGGAAACAGGTAAAGAGGGCTCTGGGGCCTCTTCACCCCTTATAATTGCTTGATATAACCTATTTCTACCCTTTACATCATCAGACTTTACTGTTAACATTTCCTGCAATGTATATGAGGCTCCATAAGCCTCTAAAGCCCAAACTTCCATTTCTCCAAATCTTTGTCCGCCAAACCTTGCCTTACCTCCCAAAGGTTGCTGTGTAATTAAGGAGTAGGGACCAACTGCACGAGCATGAATCTTATCCTCAACCATATGAACAAGCTTCATCATATAAATATATCCTACTGTTACTTCATTTCTTAGTTCTTCTCCAGTTCTTCCGTCCCTTACCTTAACTCTTCCATTAGGAGGTAACCCAGCTTCTTTTAGTTCTTTTTCGATCTGTTCTATTGTCATTCCTTCAAAGACAGGACAGGAGTAGTAGACGCCCTTTTTCTTTGCAGCCCATCCAAGAATAGTTTCTAAGATTTGACCTACATTCATTCTGGAGGGAACACCAAGTGGATTTAAGACAATATCAACAGGTGTTCCATCTTCAAGGAAAGGCATGTCTTCTATAGGTGCAATCTTTGCAATAACACCTTTGTTACCATGTCTTCCCGCTAATTTGTCTCCAACTCTAAGTTGCCTTTTTTGTGCTATGTAAACCTTAATTAGCATATTGACTCCGTGGGGAAGTTCATCTCCAATCTCAACCAGTTGCTTTCTTGCTTGATATTCCTTTTGTATTTCATCAAGTTTTTCATTTAGCTTTTTAGATAGTTCTATTATTTCTTTTTCAACTTCATCTCCTCCAAGAAAGCCCTCCTCAAAGACTACATCCAAGTACTTTGTACCCCTAAAGAATTCTTCGTTAAAGGCGTTTCCCTTTCGTATAAGTACTTTTCCTCTTTTATTTCTAAGAGAAATTTCTGTTTTTTTACCAAGTAAAAGTTTCATCAGTCTATCCTTGTACAGGTACATAACTTTTTCTCGCTTTCTCATAAATTCCTCTTCAAGTGCCATTCTTCTTTCTCTTATTATTTTTTTTGCAAGGGGATGATCAAAATTTCTGGTTAAAATAACTACATCAACTACAACTCCTTGAACACCTGGAGGTACTCTTAAACATGAATCCTTCACATCTCTTGCTTTATATTCGAAAATCGCTTGAATTAATTTATCTTCCGGAGAGTACTCTCTTTCTCCTCTTGGGGAAACCTTTCCAACAACAATATCATCGGGGAATACCTCTGCTCCAATTCTAACTATACCGTATTCATCAAGATTTTTAAGTGCTTCCTCACTTACATTTGGTATATCTCTTGTTATTTCCTCGGGACCTAGTTTTGTCTCCCTAACTGTAACTTCAAGTTCCTTTATATGTATAGAAGTAAAAACATCGTCTTTTAAAAGTCTCTCTGAAACGACTATAGCATCTTCAAAGTTATATCCATACCAAGGGATAAATGCTACAAGAAGGTTTTTTCCAAGAGAGAGTTCACCCATATCTGTTGCGGCGTTATCAGCTAACAAATCACCTGTCTTTACTCTATCTCCGGGTTTAACTCTGACTCTGTGGTGTAAAATTGTTTCTTGATTTGTTTTTTTAAAGTTAGTTAAATAATAGATGTCAAGGGGTTCTTCCCAAATAGACTCTATATCCTCTGCCTTATCTGGTTTTATAACTATTTTTCTTGCATCTGCTTCTAGAACAACTCCGTCTCTTTTGGCGAGGATAACCATTCCAGTATCATAAGCTATTTTTCTTTCCATTCCTGTTCCTACAAGTGGTGCTTCAGGTTCAATTAGTGGAACTGCTTGTCTTTGCATGTTTGAACCCATGAGAGCTCTATTTGCGTCATCATGCTCTAAAAAAGGTATAAGAGATGCTGATGGAGAAACAAGTTGTCTAGGTGAAACATCGATAAAGTCAACTTCTTCTTTTTTTACAGTTGGATAACCTCCTCCGAATCTAACAGGAACAAGCTCAGGAACTATTTCTCCTTTTTGGTTAATTTCTACATCTGCAGGAGCTATTTTATAGTTTTTCTCTTCGACAGGTGTCATATAGACTATCTCATCGGTAATTTTTCCGTTTTTTACCCTTCTTAAAGGTGTTTTTATGAAACCGTATTCGTCTACTTCAGCGTAAGTTGTAAGTGAGGCAATAAGACCTATATTTTGACCTTCAGGAGTTTCAATTGGACAGAGTCTTCCATAGTGGCTTGGATGTACGTCTCTTACTTCAAAACCAGCTGTTTCTCTAGTTAATCCACCAGGGCCAAGAGCAGATAGTCTTCTTTTATGAGTCAATTCTGCAAGTGGATTAGTTTGATCGAGAAATTGAGATAGTCTATTTACTGTAAAGAACGATTTCAGTAAATTAGCGATAATTTTTGGATTTATGAGTTGTCTTGGGGCTACAATCTGATCTCTCTCGGCAAGGAACTTCTCCTTAATGTTTCTATTAAGTTTCATAAAGGCCATTCTTAGATGGTTTGTAAGTAGCTCTCCTACTCTTCTGACTCTTCTGTTTTCGAGGTGATCTACGTCATCGGGTTTTTCGTTACCATTATAAAGATCTAAAAGTTTCTTAAATATTTGAACTAGATCTTCTTTAGTAAGTTCATGAACGTTTTCATCGATATTTAATCCGAGTTTTGTATTTAGCTTATATCTACCGACGGCTCCAAGATCCATTCTTACTCTTGAGAAGAAGGTTTCGTTGAAAAATTCTTCAGCTTCTTCTATGGTTGGAGGAGCAATATATTTTAAGAGTCTATAAATTGCTGTTAGGGCATCATGTTTTGTTTTGGCTCTATCGTGTCTTATTGTTGTAGTTATTACATCAAGTCCTGGAGTAGCGAGACTATACACTTTTACGCTTTTAAATCCTGCTGCTTCAAGACCGGCAATTACCTTTTCTGTAACTAAATCCATAGTATCGTATAAAAGTTCTCCCTGAGGACCAGTTACTTCCTCAGCTAGAATAAACGTGTCTGGTTCAATTGATTTTAAGGATCTTACTTCTGGTTCACCGAAGAATAGTCTTAAGATGTCGGAATTTGTTTCATAGCCCATGGCCCTAAGGATTCTTGTTACGGGGAATCTTCTTCTTTTAAGGATAGTGACACCGTAAACCTTTTGGGAATCGATTGAGAATTCAATCCATGGTCCCCTGTACGGAACAAATAGGGCTATGTATTTATATTTACCCTCTTCTTGTTCTATATCAAGATAGACTCCAGGAGATCTGTGTAGTTGGTTAACAATTACTCTTTCTATGCCGTTTATGATAAAGGTTCCTTTGTCTGTCATTAAGGGCAGATCAAGAAAGAATATCTCTTCTTCCTTTATTTTTTTGACTTTTTTATCAGAACCAATTTCCTTTAATCTGAACTTAACGTAAATTGGTGCGCTGTAGGTTAAGTTTTTCTGAATACATTCCTCAGGTTTAAATCTTGGGCTTTCAACTCTATAGCTTACGTATTCCAGTACAAATTTTTTCCCTGGATCTTCAACTGGGAAAAATTCTCTAAAAAGGCTTTCTAAGCCTATATTTTTTCTTTCTTGAGGTTCAACATCTTCCTGCAAGAATTCCTTATAGGAACTTATCTGAATTTTTAAAAGGTCAGGTATTGGTAAAATCTCTTTTTTAGAGCCAATTCTTTCCCTCATTACTCTTCTTTTTAGCGGCTTTTTTAAAACTTATTAGTTAAATTTATTTAATTTCTACTTTTGCACCGAGAGCCTCAAGTTTTTTCTTTATCTCTTCTGCTTCATTTTTTGAGACGCCCTCTTTAATGGGCTTTGGAACTGTATCAATGAGTTCTTTAGCTTCTTTTAGGCCTAGACCAGTTATAGCTCTAACTTCTCTTAAAACTTTAATTTTCTCGGGGCCTGCATCAGCAAGGATAACGGTAAATTCTGTTTTTTCTTCTTTTTCTTCAACTACTTGAGCTTTGGGAGCCACCCCAACAGCAGCTGCAAAAACTGGGGCCTGTGCTGAAACTCCAAATTTTTCTTCTAGCTTTTTGACTAGCTCGGCTAACTCTAAAACCGTAAGCTGCTCTATTCCTTCTATTATTTGATCAAGAGATAATTTTTGCGCCATTTTAAATTTTAAGTTATTTAATTAAGGATTAGAACCTTCTTTTTTTACTTTTATTTCATTTAAAACATATAAGAGATTTCTAATCAAACCATTCAAAGTAAAAATCAATCCGTAGAGAGGACTTTGTATTTTTGAAATTAAATCCTGTAAAAGGACGCCTTTAGGTGGCAACTTTGCTATGATCTCAACTTCACTTTTTTCTAACTTTTTCCCTTCAATATAGCCCCCTTTAATATCCCCCTTGCCCTTCTCTTTAATAAATTCATAGAAAACCTTTAATGGGTTAACTGGATCATTATAGGCTATTAAAAGAGCACTTACATTCTTTAAAAATTCATCGAGCTCTTTTATATTATATCTTGAAAGTGCAATTTTAAATAATCTATTTTTTCCAACTTTAAGTAATCCGTTTTCTTTTTTTATCTTAGCCCTTAATTCATTCATCTCTGGAACATTAAATCTTTTAAAATCAACTACGTATATTGCCTTTGCATTGTTTAATAATTTTGTGTATTTTTCTACAGCTTCAATTTTTTGCTTAGACGGCATTACGCTCTCCTCCTTTTAGCCTCCTCTATTACATAATTTACATCGATTTTTAATCCAGGACCCATAGTAGTAGATAGAGCAATCTTTAAAATGTAACTTCCTTTTAAGCCTGAGGGTTTTGCGTTTAAAACTTCGTTTAAAAAAGTGTAAAAATTATCTAAAAGTTGGTGATCAGTAAAGTTAACTTTACCAATAGGTGCGTGTATATTACCTGTTCTATCCACCTTGAACTCAATTCTACCTTTTTTAAGTTCCTTTACTACTCTTCCTATGTCTTTAGTTACTGTTCCTGTTTTTGGTGAAGGCATAAGTCCTCTTGGACCTAAAATTTTTCCAAGTTTTGAAACCTCTTTCATCGCTTCAGGAGTTGTAACAACCACATCAAAATCAAGCCAACCTTGATTAATTTTATCGATATATTCCTTGAAACCTACATAGTCAGCACCAGCCTCAAGTGCTTCCTTTTCTCCTTCACCTGGTGTCAACACAAGCACTTTTACTTTTTTGCCCGTACCATGAGGTAATAGACAAGTTCCTCTTACCATCTGGTCCTGCTTCTTAGGATCCACATTCAGCTTAATAGCACACTCAACAGTTTCAACAAACCTTACGTTAGATAGGCTTTTTAGAAGGGGTATGGCCTCTTCCGGCTTATAGTACTTTGTTTTATCTACTTTTTCAAGTAAGGCAAGGTATCTCTTGCTATGTTTAGCCATGTTAGCCCTCCCCCTATTAACTTAGTCTACAATTTCGATTCCCATGCTCCTTGCTGTTCCCTCGATAATTTTCATTGCAGCTTCGAGGGAGGAAGTATTTAAGTCTTTCATTTTCATTTTAGCTATTTCTTCAATATCTTTTCTTGTAACTTTTCCCACCTTAACCTTGTTAGGTTCTCCTGATCCCTTTGCGATTTGTGCTTTTTTCTTTAGAAGAACAGAGGCGGGAGGAGTTTTTAGGACATAGGAAAAGGATCTATCTTTATAGACTGTTATTACGACAGGGATTATAAGGCCTGGTTCCATTTTCTTTGTGTCTTCGTTGAATCTCTTGCAGAATTCCATGATATTGACTCCGTGCTGACCGAGGGCAGGACCAATTGGTGGAGCTGGAGTGGCCTGCCCTGCCGGTACTTGTAATCTAATTTCTGCTACAACTTCTTTTTTTCCTTTCATTTTTATCTAATCCTTTCAACCATATCAAAATCAAGGTCAGAAACCATAGTTGCTCTTCCAAAAATTGTTACGACAACGTTAAGTTTACCCCTATCAGGGTATACCTTATCCACCACACCTATAAAGTTTTCAAAGGGGCCAACCAAAATTCTAACCTTATCTCCTGGTAAAAAGGGGCTTTCAGCTTTTCTTCTCTCTTGTTCTTCTCTTATTGTTTCAAGTAGTCTATCTACCTCTTCTTTTTTTAGTATAGGAATTTCTTTTGTTGGATCTCTTGCAAGTAAAGGTCTTAAGCCGGTGTATTCTTGGAGCATAGTGATAACTTCGGTTGCGTCTTTTTTTATTTCAACAAGTACATAGCCAGCAAAGAGTGGTTTTTGGTGTGGGACTCTTTTTCCGTCTTTCATTATTTTAATTTTAGTTTCTGTTGGAATAAGAACTTGTTTTATTTTATCTTTTAAATTTTTTTCTTCTATAAAATTTTCTAAAATTTTTTTGATTTTATTCTCTTTTCCTGAGAGTGTCCAAAAGACTATCCACTGGGTTTCTTCTTTTTCTTTTATTTCTTTCATTTTAGTATTAAGCTAATGATTCTAGAGAAGATAAAGTCTAAGATAAAGATAAAGATAGTGACTATGATTGAGAATATTATTACGCCGAGTGTTGCGCTCATGACGATTTTTTTTTCTGGCCAAGTCATTCTTTCCATTTCTACTTTTACTTCTTTTAAAAAATTTATTGTTTTTAAAATTAAGTTCATTTCTTATTTAATTTTTGTCTCTTTATGTACTGTGTGTTTTTTGCACCACTTACAGTACTTTTTTAATTCAACTTTTAATGTCTTTTTTTCCTTTGATTTAGTGGTTCTATAATTTCTTCTTTTACAAACAGAACAAGCTAAAAAAATAGCCTCTCTCATTCACCCTATATATTTTTTTAATTTCAGTTTCAGGCCCGGAGGGATTTGAACCCCCAACCATCGGATTTGGAATCCGACGCTCTACCTAGTTGAGCTACGGGCCTTTTTATAGTTTAACCCTTTAATTATACTTTACATTTTTCAATTTGTCAAGTTATAATATTTCACCGCGAACTTTCTTTATTTAAAAATAGATTTTAACTAAATGGAGGCAAGCAAAAAAAGATATTTATTTATTGATATTTTAAGAGGTATTGCAGTTCTTGAAATGATACATGGTCATACACTTGATGCCCTTCTTTCTCCTTCTCAGAAGCTATCGCCCTTTTATACTTTTTGGACACATATAAGGGGATACACAGCGCCCCTATTTCTTTTTTCTTCGGGAATCAGCTTTTATTTATCAACGATCGGAAAAGAGGATTATCTATTTTTAACAAGACCCTTTTTTAAAAGATTAGGAAGAATATTTTTTATCATCCTTTTAGGTTATACTTTACATTTACCCTATTTTTCCTTAAGAAAAACTCTTTTTAATTCGACTTTTGATGATGTTAATAGGCTTTTAAATATCGATATTTTGCAATGTATTGGATTTAGTCTTTTAATTTTACAGCTCCTCTATTTTATCCTTAGAAGGGAAGTTCTATTTTTGTTTGGTAATTATGCTTTAATTCTTCTACTTACTATTCTGGCTTTTTATCTTATAAAAGGCTATGATCCTAAGTTGCCCCTATTTTTTTCAAAATTTCTAAAAGACTCTAATTTTCCCTTGGTACCTTTTTCTATTTATCTTTTCTCAGGTATTTATTTAGGATACTTAATAAAAAAAGTAGGGGAAAAAAATTCGTCCTTTTTTATTTTTGCTACTTTAAGTTTCCTAAATTATGTTTTAATGCGGTCTTTTTTGATGGATTTAAGTGATATTTACCTTAAGATATTAATTCTCGGAATACTATCTTTTTTACTTTTCCAGTTCGAGGAGAAAAAGTCTTTTATATTAAGGATAGTTGAAGTAATAGGAAGGGAGTCTTTGTTTGTTTATTATGCGCATTTACTTTTAATTTATGGTTCAGTTTTTAACAAAATTTCGCTTAAGTTTTTTTTCAGTGGTAAATTGGGTTTTTTTGAGATATATATAATAGTTCTTTCTCTTTTTTTAATTTTTACATTTTTGTCTCACATTTGGAACTTTATAAAAAAGAGGTATTTTCTTTTGTCGGTTTTAATTAAAAACTTCTTTTACCTTTACTTCATTATTAATTTTATTACGAGACCCTATTGAGTTTTTTTGTTGGTTTGAAAAATTTTTTTTCTATTTCATATAATAGGTTCAAATGTATTTTCTTTTTGTTCTTTTTTTTCTGCCTGTTTTTCTAACATTTGCAATCTTTGGGGCCTATAGGTTTTGGCTTTTTATCCTTTATAGAGATATCGGAAAAAAAAATTTAAATCAAGGGGAACTTAAAGAGTATCCCTTTGTAACAATTCAAATACCTGTTTACAATGAACTCAATGTAATTGAAAGGATCATAGAAAGTGCTGTAAAGATTGATTATCCAAAAAATAAATTTGAAATTCAGATTTTAGATGATTCTGACGACGAAACAAAAGATTTAATTGATAAGTTAGTTGAGAAAAAAAGAGCTGAGGGGAATCTTATTTATGTGGTAAGAAGGGAAAGTCGAAGTGGTTTTAAGGCTGGAGCTTTAAAAAATGGGCTTAAATATGCAAAGGGAGATTTTATAGCAATTTTTGATGCAGATTTTATTATACCCCCTGATTTTTTGAAAAAAACGTTGCCTTACTTTAGTGATCCTAAGGTTGCCTTTGTTCAGGCAAATTGGGATTTTGTAAACGAGAAGGAGAATTTACTAACAAGAATTCAGGCAATGCTTCTTAGAACCCATTTTTTGCTCGAACAAGACTCAAAATTTAAAAAGGGATTTTTCTTTAATTTTAATGGAACAGCAGGAATTTGGAGAAAATCAGTGATTATTGAATCTGGAAATTGGCAGTGTGATACACTTGCTGAAGATTTAGATTTGTCCTTAAGAAGCTATTTAAAGGGGTTTAAGGGAGTTTTTCTAAAGGATTTAAGTGTTTTATCTGAGTTACCATCAGATTTAAAATCTTTTTTGGTTCAGCAAAAAAGATGGACAAAGGGGACTTTCCAAGTGGCCTTAAAGTTTTGGAGAGAGATTTTAAGATCGAATTTAAAAAGGGATGATAAGTTGAGTATACTTATACATGTTTTTTCTCCCTTACTTTACATTTTAAATTCATTTTATTTTTTAATTATTTGGCCTCTATCTAAATACTCTCACATAATTTTTGGTCTATTTATCCTATTTTTTGGTCTTTTTAATCTTTATAACATTTGGTTAATTGATAAAAAGGTAAAGATTAATTATCTTTTAGAGTGGAGGTTAAGAGATATTTTTTATTTAATACTTATTTTCACTTTTTTTTGTTTTGAGGGGTCAAAGTCTGTATTTGAGGCAACTTTTAAGAGAAATTTTATTTTCGAGAGGACTCCAAAAAAGGGAAGTGGGAAGAAGTTTTATTCTACGAAAAAAAATATTGACAAATCTCTATTACTTGTCTTTTCCTATTCTTTTTTTGCTATATTTATCTCTATTAAACTTAAACTCTATGGAGTTATTCCTTGGTTTTTTATCTTAGCTTTAAGTGCCCTTTTATATTTAAAAGAAAGTTTTAATGATGCCTTTTTATGCAAAATTCACAGATTTAGACTTAGACCTAACTAACTTAAATGAAGGAATTTAATTCCTCAAAGGGCTTAATAATTTATCTCGTCTACGCCTTCTCTTTTCTTATTTTTCTACTCGTCTTACTAAATTTTTTTCCACAGAAAAAAGTAAATTTGAATATTTATCTCTTGGGAATCATTCTCGCAATTATTCTTTATTCTATCAGTTCAATAAAATACTTTCTAAGCTCAAGAGATCTAATAATAAAAATTGGTTTTTTAAAAATAAGATTTGATTTAGAAAATCTTGAAAAAATTTATTTTAAGAAATTTCCGGCCCTTAAAGATAAGGCATTAAGATTAAATATAAATTTTTATACAGATTTTAAAAACATAATTGTTCTACAGTTTAAAAAAGTTTCTATCACAATTTCTCCTGAGAACCCTGTAGCCTTTATTGAAACATTAAAAGCTTATAAACCGGATGTGGAGATAGAATAACAGTTTTTCAGCTTCTCATTCTTCATGTCAGCTTCAGAACGCTAAAAGAGTTAATTTACCTAAACCGATAAACTAAAGGGTAAGAATATAAATAGTCCAAAAAGTATAATTAAAAAACCAAGGATATCAAAAATTATACCTGTTTTTAGCATTTTTGTAATTGGTACAAGACCGGATCCATAAACAATAGCATTTGGTGGAGTAGAAATTGGCAACATAAATCCATAACTTGCACCAAGACAAGCACCAATTGCCGGATACAAGGGATTAACATCTGCTGCCTTTGCAATAGAAATCATTATGGGTATCACCATATTAGCCGATGCTGTATTAGAGGTAAACTCACTCATTATAATACCAAGCGCGATTGCTAAAGCAGTTATGGAGAACAGGTTTTTTGCACCTGTTAAGTTAATAAGAAACTTACCAAGTGAATCTCCTAATCCTGTTGTGAACATGAGATTACCAAAAGAAAGCCCACTGCCAAATAAAATTATTGTTCCCCAATCTATTTTAACAGCATCTTTCCACTCTAACGTAAATTCAAGCTTTTTGAAGTTTATAGGTAACAAAAATAACAAGGTGGCACCTAGTATTGCAACAACTGCCTCAGGCATATGAGATTCAAACCACTCTATCTCTATACCAAAAAGGGACATAAATCCGGGCATAATCCAAAGCACAACTGTTATTAAAAAAGCAACTATTACATTTTTTTCACCCCTTGTTATTTTCCCAAGTTCCTGTTTTTTTTCTTTAATAAAAAAGTTAATATCAATAGCACTTTTAATTTCAGCAGGGTGCAAGGAAGTAAGAAGAAGGAAAAGAAAAATAAACATTATTATTACAATTGGTAAGGTAAAGAGCATCCACTCAAAGAAAGATATTTTTATACCTAATATTTTATCAATAAGGCCAATTCCAATAAGATTAGGTGGTGTACCGACTGGTGTAGCAATTCCACCGACAGAGGCTGCATAGGCTAGCATAAGCATTAAAGATGTGGAGTAATTAGGTGATTTTTTTATACGGTTTATAACTTCCAAAATACCAAGACCTATTGGAAACAACATAGCGGTTGTAGCAGTGTTACTAATCCACATAGAAATAAAAGCTGCTATTAACCCAAATAAAAAAAGGGCACCTTTTACGTCTTTACTCATAAAATTTATAGAAAGTAAATAAAAGGCAAAGCGCTCATGTAGATTATACTTTTTCATCGATTCTGCTATGATAAAACTTCCGATAAATAAAAATATCACAGGGTCAGCAAAGGGAGAGAACGCTTTTTTACATCTTCAATACCCAAGATAACAACAAGTGATACACCTAATAATCCTGTAACTGGAATAGGTATTGGTTCAAAAATCCACCATATAATAACAAGGGATAAAACTGCTACTAACTTATGCGCCTTAGCCGTTAAATCTGGAATCGGAATTAAGTAGATGATAACAAAAATTATAGGACCTAAAAATATACCAATTAACTTTTTTATCTTTTCAAATCTTTCCTCTATTTCGGATACAACTTCCTGTGGTTCCATTTTCAACTTAATTATAAAGGTTATATAATTTATATATGAAAGAAGTGTTGCTATTTTTACTTTTTGTGCAATATGGAGGGAATCTTAGATTTCTATATAAAACAAAAATAAATGATGATGTTGGAAGTGCCTATCAATCAAGGCCCTGTGTCTATTATAGTAGTGTAGATTCCACGCTTTACGTTGTATTTGAGGATGATAGAGATAATGACAATTTAAAGGAAATATACTTTTCAAAATCAACTGATTTTGGAAGAAGCTGGTT
>JBCNVI010000004.1:39382-61802 GCA_039630235.1 Candidatus Hydrothermales bacterium
AGGGATGATTATTTTCCTTGGATGAGTGTTTCAAAAAGTGGAGTAATACATATTGTTTGGCAATCTGTAAAGGCAGGTAAAGGAAAAATTTACTATACACGTTCGGAAGATAGGGGAAACACTTTCACTTTACCTGATACATTACCTGGTGTAAAAGTTATTTATAGTACCTTTTCAAACATAAATTTTGGACCCCAACCCAAAATAGCCTGTGATCCAAACGATGAAAATACAATTTATGTTGTTTGGGCTGATGACAGAACTGGACTCATTCAGATAAGAATCGCTCGCTCTCTCGATGGAGGAAGAAGTTTTGTTGACTTGGGTATTGTTGATAAAAACCTTGATAATGTTAATCGTTCACCTTATGTGATTGTTGATGATTCAGGTTATGTCCATGTTGCTTGGGCAAGAGGAAACTCTGGTAATAACCAGGACCCACACCCTGATATAGGCTATAACTTTTCAAAAGATAAAGGAAACAATTTTTTAAATAAAGATATCTTTGTTGTTGATAATCCAGGCTACCAAGCCTATAGAGGTAGCCCGTCCATTACCTGTTACAAAGGTGAGATTCTTGTTGTTTGGGAGGATGCAAGAGGATTCCCTGATGGAGAACCCCAAATTTATTTTGCAAAGAGGGTAATTTCTGGTGATTCTATTTATTTCACTAAAAACGTGAAAGCTAACGTTTCTTCAGGGAAAAGTAACTTTAGACCTGTATTTTTTGTTGATCCACAAGGCAGAGGAGTTTGTGCCTGGCACTCAAACCTTGTGAGGGATGACCACTATAGTATATTAATGTCTGCCTATTCAGATACCTTAAATGCCTTTAGTCCTGCACAGATTGTCTTTGACTTTGACACAACTTTCACAGGAACAACAAATGCAAACTTTGGTAATGCCTTTTATCCACCCTCTTTATTTGTTGATACAATCTCTGGATTAACTAACTTTTTCCTCGTTTGGCAAGACCTAAAGGAAGACCCTTTAGGAAATATCTATTTTATAAGAGGTAAAGTAATTGTTACATTATCTGATTTAGATATACATGGAGATACACTTGATGTTAAGAATGACACCCTTTACTTTGGTGAAGTACCCTGTGACTTATACGTTATAAAGAAATTACTTATCGCAAATACAGATAGCCTATTTAATCCCGATCCTTCGGATGGACCCTCTCAAAGGGTGATATACAAATTAAGGGCAGATACTGTTTTACTTAGGGGACCCCAGGGTGGATTATCCAAAGCATTTGTTTATGGTAACTTACCAGAAAGTTTAGTAATAGGAGAGAAATTTGAAGTAAACGTCATATCTTATATAAGGGATGGAAGTCCCTATGGCCATTATTATGGAACACTTTATATAAGTGGTATAGATAAAGATTCAGCCACTGCTATAGATAGTGTTTTTATTTTGATAAAGGGGGGAAAAGCAAGGGAAGATCTTGATGATGCTTTTGTTTATCCTAATCCTTTTAAGCCCTCACAGGGACACAGTCATATTAGTTTTACAAATTTATCAGCAAATGCCAAAGTAATCATTTTTGATGTAAATGGTAATAAAATTAAGGAACTTACAGCTGATGAGGATGGCTCAGTAAGATGGGATGGCAAGGTTGCCTCTGGTGTATACACCTATGTTATAGAAGATAAAAATAAAAAGAGGAAAATTGGTAAAATTGCAATAGTGAGGTAAAATATGAAAATCTTAACATTTTTAATTTTTAGTCTTTTTAATCCCGATGATAATTCTTTTGTATTTCTAAAAAATTTGAGGGACGCAGAAGATATTGCTCTTGGCGAGGCTTCCTGTGCTTTACCCTGTGATGTTTTAAGTTTTATTTTCAATCCTGCTCTTTTAGGAGGTATAAGAAACTATGAAATTTCCTTTTACAGTTCCCTTTTATGGAATAATATAAAAGAAAGTTACTTTGCTTTTGGAAGCAGGACAAAGCTTTTTAATTATGGAATCTCCCTCAATTACTTAAATTACGGAAAAATTGAGGGGAGAGATGAACTTGGATTTAAAACAAGAGAATTTACACCCTATGACTTTTCAATTCATATGGGTATTGGGAAAAATGTATCTAAATTTTTAAAAATAGGGGTTGCCTTTTCTTATGCAATAGAACAGATTGAAGAAGAAAGAGGCAATTCTTTTCTTTTTTCTTTTGGAACAAAGTATATAATTCCAAATATTCCATCTATTAAAGTTGGATTTTCAATAATTAATCTTGGAACAAAAATAAAGTTTATAAAAGAATCTTTTTCTCCTGCTACTATTTTTAAGCTGGGAGCTTTATATAAAAAGTCAAAAACGCCTTATCTTTTTACTTTAGAGCTTTCGATTCCCACTGATGATTTACCGTTTGTTTCAGCAGGGGGGTCTTATGCCATAAAAAATATATTTGAAATAAGGGGAGGATTTAAAAGTTCATTTGATGCAGGTTTTATTTCTGCTTTTAGATTTGGTTTTGGTTTAAATCAAAAAGCCACTTCGCTTGATTATGCAATTGTTCCAAGAGGTGTTCTTGGAATTACCCATCATATTGACCTAAAGTTTAAATTTTAATCTATTAGAAACAAAATCTTTATTTACCCTATAATTTTGAAAATTTTCTTACTAGTCAACTTTAAGGAATGAGTAAAGAATTAATTTTGTTAGTAATAAATTTTTTATTCAACGAAGAAATTCATTTAATCACATTATATGAGAGTTATTCTGTTGATATTCCCTCAGCAATCGATTTTAACATGGATAAAACTTATGAAATAATAGAGTGTTTTCCTGCTGAAGGTAATGTTCGAACCTATCATACAAAATCACCGGTTGGGCAAATTCTGCTTCAACTAAATTTTCCTCATGGTAAAGTTGGTTTTACAAACAGTATAAACTTGGATGGTGGTGTTGATTTAGAGCTTGCCTTTTCCTACTTAAAAAATGATAGTTTATTTTTAGTTTTTATCAAAGCTTATTCTGATAAATCTTGGAAATACTTTATAACAGAAGTTAGAGATAGAGTACCACCTAAGGGATGGATAGGGAGTATCTGTAAGGGTGGAGTCTTAAAAGTTAAATATAATAACAAAAATATTTTAATAGCAGTTGTCTCTACTGGTTTTGATTTATACCCACGTGGAGTTTTTGCGATAGATGAAGAGAAAAACGAAGTTTTATGGAAATTTGTAAGTGGCGCAACAACAGCAAGATGGAAAGTAGAAAACATAAATGGAGATAAAGTTCCTGAGTTAATACTCGGAAGCTTTTCTCCCTCCAATGGTAGTGATTATAACGGATTTAACGACTTTTCCTCTTATCTTTTTGTATTTGATATGGATGGAAGGATGCTTTTTCATCATGTTGTTGGTTCCTATTCAACATTAGCAGAATTTATAATTAGTGAACCAAACCTTGAAGGGGTAAGAAACATTTATGTATGTGAGCTTGGAGGTGTAAAGGAAGAAAAGGAGAGAAATTTATTTTTAATATGTGGAAAAAGCGGAGAAATCATAAAAAGAAAGAAATTTTATGAAAATATCATTGAATTTAATTCTATCGATATAAACGATGATGGTAAAGAAGAACTTCTTATTTTATTTATTTCTGGCAATTGTTTGATAGTTGATAAAGATCTAAATATTATCAAAAAAGTAGATCTTGGTAAAGGAATAGAAAATTTGATACCTTTAGACATTAATTTAGATGGCAAAAAAAGAGATAATTCTTATAAAACCTCTAAATTAGAGATCTGAAACACAAAATTTAATATGCCTTCATCTTTTGAAACAGGAAATCTTGGGATATTTGCAGATGAGATTTATCTTTATATTTTTGAACATGAGGGCTTTAAATCAGTCATTTTGTGGGAAAAAGCTCCACAGGACTTAAAGAGATATAAAGCTTTATCCTTTAGATTTGAGAAAAAATTTAATTATAAAATTTTGTTTCTCCTACTAGTAATTTTAATAATTTCAGGGATATTTTATACAGGGTTCAAAGTAGGAAGAAGAGTTAATAGAGAAACTTTTAAAGATAGAATAGATCCTCTTCTTCTTTTAGAATCCCTACATAAGATGAAAGGCACACTTACAAACTTAAGTAATTTTATCCTCGAAAAGGGAGATGAAAAGTAAGAGAAGACTATAAAAAAATAGAAGAAATTATGAATTTTTTAAACGTCTATTTAGGAATTATAAAAATTAAGGAGGGAAAATGTGAAGTAAATGGCTTGATAAAAAATATTGTGGAGAAATTAGAAAAGATTTACTATCCAGATATAACTTTTGAATTAAATCTTGATTGAGAACTTGCTTCAAAATGCGATAGAGTCATGGAAAAAGTAAAATAAAGGTTGAAACAGTCAAGAAGTTTAAATCTTTTGAATTAACTGTGGAGGACGAGGGAAAGGGTATGGATGAAGAAGAACTTTCAAAAATCTTTGAGCCATTTTATACAAAAAAAAGAAGATCACCTTAGTTTAGGCTTATATCTTGTTAAAGAGCTTGTAAGAAATTATGGTGGAAAAATAAAGATTTACTCAAAGAAAGGTGAGGGGACAAAAGTAAAAATTTCTCTACCACTATGAATAAAATACTAGTTGTTGAAGATGATAAAAGAATTCAATACTCTTTCTTAGAGACACTTGGGGATAATTTTGAAGTCCATTTTGCAAACTATATAAAAGAGGCAAAGGAAAAAATTAAAAATTTAAAATTTGATCTGATTTTCATTGATATAAAATTACCTGATGGGAATGGGCTATGTTTGCTTGAGGAAATAGTTAAAAATGAAAAAATACCTGTTTGTGTGATTTCAGGGTATGGTAAAGCTGAGGGTGGTGCAAAGGCAATAAAATTAGGGGCAGTTGATTTCATAGAGAAACCTATTAGAAAAGAAAGATTAAAAATTACAGTTCAAAGCATTCTGAGAGATATTGAAAAAAATAGTATAATTAAGAGACTAAGTGAAGAGATAAGATCAAAATTTCCTTTTATTGGAAGATCCAATTTTTATAAAGAAGTAATGAAAAATATTGAGATATTTTCGAATTCAAATTCTCCTCTACTTATTACAGGTGAGACAGGTGTTGGCAAAGATGTTATTGCAAGATATATTCACTATGTTAGTGTAAGAAAAAACTTTCCTTTTGAGTATGTGAACTGTGCTTCTATACCGAGGAATTAATAGAGAGTGAACTATTTGGTTATAGAAAAGGGGCATTTACAGGTGCTTTTAAGGATAAAAAAGGAAGTTTGAACTTGCAGATAAGGGAACGATTTTCTTAAATGAAATATCTGAAATGCCTCTAGAACTTCAGGCGAAATTGCTTGATGTGATTGAAAACAAGGAGAATTTTCCTCTTGGAGGAGGAAAAAGTATAAAAGTTGATGTAAGAATAATAGCAGCAACAAATAGAGAAATTGAAAAAGAAGTTGAAAAGGGTAATTTTAGAAAAGATCTTTATTATAGATTAAATGTACTAAGAATTAACATACCGCCTTTAAGAGAGAGAAAAGAGGATATTAGGTGTATTGCAGAGTATTATTTAAAAAAATTTTGTGAGGAGTATAATAAACCCTATTATGAGTTTTCAGAGGAGGCGTTAAATTTTATTGAGAATTACCCTTTTCTGGGGAATGTGAGGGAATTAAAAAACATTATAGAAAAATATGTAATTAAAAAGGAAAAGGGGAGGATAATATCTAGGGATGAAATAAAAAGTTGCATTTATAATTATGATGTTTGGGAGCCGAAAATAAATTTAGATGAAATAAAGCCGTTAAGGGAGGTTTTAAGAAATTTTAGGAAAGAGTATGTAATGAGGGTTTTGGAAAAGTGTAATAAAAATATTACTTTAGCGGCGAGGATGTTAAAAATTCATAGAGTTCATTTACAGAGAATTTTAAAAGAAAAATAATAAATTATGGAGATAGCGCTCTCAATTATAGGTTTTGGTGTGACATTTTTAGCATTTGCAGTTAAATATCTTGCATGGAGAAATGGAAAAATTACAAGAGAAAATACATTGAGAATGATTGAAGAGATGCATCATAAGGTAATTGAAGAGATGCATAAGGGATTTGAAAGGATGGATAGGAAATTCGAAATGATGCACGAAGAAATAAAGAAAACACAGGAGGAAATAAAAATTGGGTTTGAAAGGATGCATGAAGATTCAAAACTCATTGCACTTTTAATTCTTGCGGAAACAAAAGAAGAAAAAGAAAAACTTATAAAAAGACTTTTACCACATCAAAATTTTTGATAAGTTTTTACTCAGTCTTCTCCTCAACCTCCTTAGTCCTTTTTTCAAGTTCTTTAATTAACTCACGAAGATTTTTTATAAGCTCTCTAAGATTTTCTTTATGTGATAAGATTACTCTTTTTTCAATCTCAAATTTATATGGCTCTCTTTCACCAATCTTTACTTTTAAAGAAATTTTCTTATTTTTTCTCAAAATCTCAAGATTCACTTCCTCATTTGGATGTTTTTTAACATAGTAAGTTAAGTCATCCGTGTCAATTATCTTTTCATCTTTTATCTTTAAAATTATGTCTCCTTCTTTTATGCCGACCTTATCTGCTGGTGAGTCTTCTTCAACTTTTGTTACAATTACCCCATATTCAATATCAAGTGCAACCTTATAATGCTCCGGTATATCCTCTACATACACACCAAGCCAACCTTTTTTATCCTTTGAATTTAAAACACCTACCCCAATTAAAAGAATTATTAATATTATTCTTTTCATACTTTCTCCTTTTTCATATATTAAGACGAATTAAGAGTTTAGATAGTTCCAAATTATTAAGGGAAAAAATCTAAAGATTTACATTTTAACCATTTTACCTTAACCTTAAATTTTCTTGATATCTTATAAATTAGTTCTTCGTCAACTTTTTCATTAAACCTTTCAAATCTTTTATATTTTTTTAAAGAAATACCTAAAATTTTTGCCATCTCCTTTTCCTTTAAACCTTTTATCTCCCTTAACACCCATAATCTTATATTTATATTTTCTTTACCATCAATTATTAAATTTTTAATTACTTCTTCTGGTTTCATAAATTTCCGTGCTAAATCAATTAATTCATCTAATGATTTAATTACTTCATAGGCATCCTTAATCTTTTTCATATATCTTTAATAAATTTTCTACATCTATAATATCTTGTGGCCTGCCTGCTTTTCTCTTCATCTTTATAAGTTCATCAAAAGCTACCACTTTTAAATAAGTGTCTTTAAATTTAATCCTTCTCCTTTTAATTTTTGAGTAATCATATTCAAGATGTATATCAATTGAAATAAAGGGATCGTAAGGATTTATAAATGTAAAAACTTTTGCTCCCTTCTCTTCTATTATTTTCTCCCTTTCTTTTTTGTCAATTAACCTTTTAAAATCAAAAGGAACCCTTGGAATAAAACCAAATTTTTTTACTATTTTTAAAAATCTTTCAACATTATCTTTTTTAAAATCAAGAATTAAATCAACATCCTTTGTCGTCCTTAAATATCCATAAATAATCACAGCAACTCCCCCTGTTATTATATACTTTATCTTTTCTTTTTCTAAAGTGTACAATATTTTTGTAAATTTATTTTTAATTTTTTTCATCTATTGAAAAGAGTAAAATAAAATTTTATCCCAATAACAAACTTCCTGTATTCTTTTAAAATCTCCAAAAGGTCATCTTCATAGGGATTATTTATAAATCTTTGTTCATAAATTGCAAATAGAGAAATAATAAAATCTTTATAATCAATTTTTGTCTCTAAACGTGAATTTATTTTATAGTCATATCTTTTAAAATGAAGTGTATCAGTTTTATTTTTTGTTAGAAATTTTCTGATTTCAAAATTAAGATCTAATTTTAAAAATTTGTAATTTAAATTTACTTCAGGAATTAAAGATATGTATGAACAATCTTTATAGGAAAGGGGATTAAATGGTTTTAAATAAGAGATTCCAAAGTTTACTCTATTAATACCAAATAAAAATAAATATTTTGAGGCATCAAGATAATTCCAAAAGTTAGGATAAAAGTTGTAAAAGTAAACCCCAGTTTCAAAGAAAGGATTTAAATTCATTTTTTTAAACACAATACCAGAAGAGATTTTAAAAAGCGAAAATTCAAGAGGATAAGTAAGATCTTCCTCTTTTATAAAAACAGGACCTATAAAAAAATAAGGTTGATAAAAAACTTTTAAAAATATTTCTTTATCTTTTAACGTTTTAAATAAAAAATTTAAATTCCCGTAATTTTTATACTCATTTTTATAAAAAATTTTAAATTTTGGTGATAATTTAAAATAAAAGTCTTTTAAAGAAAAGATTATTTCAGGATTTAATTCTAAGAATAGATCATCAATCGTCCTTACATACGTAAACTTATAAAGTTTTTTACCTTCTAAAAAATTTGATATATCTCTTTCTGAAAATTTAAATACATTTGAATCATAACCTGAATTTATTAAAAAAGAGACTTTAAATTTTTTTTGTTTTTTTTTACATAAACTTTTACACAGCCTTTACCTTTTTCAAAGAGTATTTTTATTGAATGAGTTCCTTTGGGAAGTTCAAGCTTTATTTTTTCTGCCTCACTAGGTAAAATATTTTTATTTTCTAAAAATCTTGTCTTTCTCGAAACTCTTCCTTCAAACTCTTTTGAAAAAATTTCATTTTCATTATCAAGAATTTTCAATTTAAATATGTCATATTTTCTTTTTCCTTTTTTATCAAAATCTCCTCTTATATATACATAAATTGTTTCAGGTCCCTCTATTTTAAAACTACAAAAAGTGTCATGAGTAATTCTATAATAGACATATCTTTTTTCATTTATAATACATGTAATGGGAAAACCCTCTAAATTTAAACTCTTTAATTTAATCTTTTTTAACTCAAAAATGTTCATATAAAAATTTCCCTCTTCTGTTTTTAGCTCGTATTTTCCTGTCTCGAGAAGTAGCTTTATCTCTTTTTTTTCTTTAACTTTATAACTTTTATATTCCTTACCGTCCTTAAAAATATAAAAATCTGCCTCTTTACCTTTATTTTCAACATAAATCTTGATTGATTTTGGTTCTTTTAATTCAAAATGAATTGGTAAGTCACTTTTTAAATTTTCATTCTTCAAATTCAATTTAATTTCCTCCCAATAGGCAAAAAGCAAAGAAAATAAAGAGATAATTAAAATTATTTTTTTCATACGCTCTCCTCTCTTTTTTTCTTTTTTAGAATATAATTTATATCGAATCTTAAGATTAAAAATAAAAGAAAAAGCAGACCAAATAGCTCTAGAATTATTAAGGGAATTGAATATTTTTCTTCAAAAAAAAGGCTCCCTTCACAGGCTTTTGGCATTTCAATTGGTGAAATAGGCATGTTATACTTTTTAGCGATCGCCACTATATTATGAATACTTATAACAGGGATCCCCTTTTCAAGAAATCTTACAATTACACCTTTAACTGGTAATTTATTAAAGTCTACTTTTCTATCATAGGGGTCATTTATTCCTGATCTTAAATAATAAATCATATCAGAAAAACCTAAATCTGCCATTACTTCACCTATACTTATAAAAAGTTTTATGTTACCGTTTGAAAGGCTATCGTAAATTTTAACCCTTCTTTCAATTGACCTTTCAAGTGAATTTTCATTTATAAAGATAGGGATGTTATTTCGCTCAATCGCCTTTTTCAAAATGTTTCTTCCTTCTTCTTCTAACCCCATGCCCGCGTCATTTATGCCGCCTAATGAAGCTGCGATCGTTTTAGTTTTTATTACTTTTTTTTCATAAAGAAAATTTTCCATATCAAGATATGTCCAAAAATGGTGATTTGCACCCCATGCAGATGAACTTAAAGATGTAATTATTATTGGTTTAAGGCCTAAAACTTCCGCGGAAATAATAAGTGAAATATTCAATGCAGGAAAAGATCCGTTTAAACTTACTCCCACATAGTCTCCCTTTTTTAAATTTAACTTTTTAAACATATCAATAAAAAGGGCAGAAAAATTTGGGTTTATACTCGTTAACTTCGTTTCAAGAGCCGCTTCTTCTTCTGTTATCAAAGAACTTCTTAAACCTATAAGTCCTGTTTTTCCTGGATCATTTATTGAATCTATAACTCCGCCTCTTTTAATAAATTCTTCTTTTAAAAGCAAAAAAGCTTTATGCGTAAGAACTGCTGATTTTTCTTTCAACTTATAATACTTTACAGGCTTTTTTGTAAGCGTTTTTCGTTCAATAAAGAAAAATAAAACTCCCAATAAAAATAGAATTAAAAAATCAATATTATTTAGTTTTCTTTTTAAAATCATTTAAAAACAGGTGCTCCACCATTTATCAGAATAACAACATATCTTATAATTACACAAACGACGGAAAGAGTACTTAAAGTTGGAATTATGCCTTGTCTATCCATCCAATAGGCTAAAAGTCCTGGAATTATAAAACCAAATGCCCTTATCATAATAGCAATTTCTCCCACTGGTGAGCTTGCAATAAAACGTGAAAGCTCAGAGAATAAAAAGCCAAGTAAAACTGTGACAAGGAGCCTCCTCCTTCCATAAAGTAAAGAAAAGTTTGAAATGATTTTTAAAAAAATTAAGGTTAAAAAACTTGCAATAAGCGTTCCAATTAAAAGATCCGGCTTATCTAATATATAGGCAATATAACCAGGAACAACAAGCCCACCAGCCATTGACCCAATTATTTCAGAAGAAAATAAAGTCAAAATTAAACCAATAGCTATCGACTGTGCAAGTATCATAAAGTCCTCTTTGATTTAAAAATTTCTCTTATTTTATTCCCAAGCCCTACAATGTTTCCTATTCCCATACAGACTGAATCTTCGCTGAGTTCTAAAACACTTTCAAAAACTTCTTCAGGTTTAGGATTTCTAAAAGTGATTATTCTTTCTCTTTCAATGCCCTTTTTAATAAGGTTATTTTTAACTATAAAAGAGTGTTCACCGCATACTATATAATAATCCCCTTTTATTTTATCTCCCAAGAATTTTAAAAATGATTCTGTCCTTTGAGCTCTATCTGATCTTAAAACAAATAAAACTATTTTTGTTTTTCTATCTTTTGAAAAATTCTGCCATAAAATATAAGTTGATTCAGGATCATTTGCTGAGAAGGCATTGTAAAATTCTATTTTTTTACCTTTTTCTTCTATAAAATATTTTTCAAGAACACCGGGATCTGGATTCACGTTATACATGCTTTTTAAGGCTTCCTCTTTTTTAATCCCAAAATATTCACATACACTGCATGCAATCGCTATATTTTCTTTATGTTCTATATAAGTAAATTTTTTTAGGATCTCTTCATTTACCCAGGAAGAATCAACATAAAAAATTTCTGTATTCCTTTTTTTACATTCTTCCTTGATTATGTCAAAAAACCTTTCTTCACAAGTAAAAAGAACGCCTTTCCTTGGAATTGAAAGGCACAAATTTCTTGCAACATCTAAAAGGGTAGGACCCATCACGTCAAGGTGATCTTCCCTTACATTTGTTATAACTCCAACACTACTTTTCATTATATTTTCTTCAAAAACTTTTATGTATTCAGGGGTTATTGCCATACATTCTGTTACAAAAAAGTTTGCACCTAAATCTTTTGCAATTTTAACCATTCTTAATTGTTCAATTATATTAGGTTTACCGGGACGAGCAATAGGTAATTCTTTCCCATCAGGAAATATAAATCTTGGAACAGTCCCTGTTGTCTTTGCCACAACAATATTCGCGGGATTTGCTTTTAAGCCTTGATATATAAGTCTTGTTGTTGATGACTTTCCTCTTGTACCATTAACATGAATTCTATTATTTATTTTTTCTAAATTTTTTAAATGTTTTTGATAGCGAAAAATCTCAATAGTTAAATATACTCCTAAAGAAATTAAACTCGCTGTTAAAAGGCTCATTTTATAAAAATTATTTTACTCCTTTTTTTATAATTTTTAGTTTTAAGTACAGAAAAATATATTTCTTTTTGAAAATCTAAACTTATTTCTTTCCTATAGAATCCTGGTGAAAGGTTTTTAAAGATGATTTTTTTAACAGTTCTACCAGTCTTATCATATAGGTAAAACGCAGGACTATCTATATTATTCTTAATCCAAAGAATGAGAATTATGCTATTTTTTGTTATATTTTTGAAAATATAAACATCTTCCGGAAAAGTATCATAAACGAGAGGATAGAGATAAATATTAATTTCTTTAAATTCTTTTTCACCCAAAGTGAAATTAACAATTTTTTCTCTATAACCTTCCTTTTCTATTTTAAGGGTATAATTGCCTGGTTTTAGGAGTCTATAAATGTCACCATTTACTTTTGTTGAGATATGTTTTATCTCAGGAAGTGTATCAAATTCTATTATTCTGCAAGAGGCATCAAGAGGCATTCCTGTAATTGAATCTTTAATTATCACTTTGATTATATTATAAGAGGCCCTTCTTAAAAGATAATAAACGCCATTCAAATTGTATTCCACAATTTTTGGGATTCTCCAAGGGGCAGGAAGTGTTGTATCTGAAACTTCAATTAAGATACCAAAAGTTCCATAATTTGTGTAAATCCAGTTTCTGAACACTCCACCAAGCCGTCTGGATGTTACCATAGGAATATAAGGTTCACCTGTTATGTCACTTTTTATATTCAGGGCAAGACTATCAGCCACTTCCTTTATGAATATAAAATCAGGACACAATTTTGTTCCATCTCTCCATGGATAATATATAACCTCACCTAATCCAGTCCTCGCACTGTGATAAGTTATTCCAATAACAAAATTCTCTCTTTCACATAAAGTCTTTATACTTTTAGTCTCTGGTTCAGAAAAGGGGAACGGTCCTCTATAATATTCACTTGTATCATCTGGTGAGCCAGCGTTATTCCATAAATAATCGTAATTTCTATTTAGGTCAACACCATCTCCTCTCCCTTCTTTTCCACATTTATAATCAAAAATACCATTTTTATTGTTATCCCTTTTGTTTTTTCTCCATATTTCACAGATTCCCTCTGTTACAACACTGTACCCATCAGGATTTAAACATGGGACTATATATATTTCGCATTCATTAACAAATTTTGTAATTTTTTGATCTTGTCCATAGAATGTCAAAAGTCTTTTTATAAGCTCTATACATATCTCAAGACCAAGAGGCTCCTCAGCATGATGGAGTGCAACAAATAAAAGGGGAGGTTCTGTTTCATCATATCTAACATTATCAGAGATCTTTACAACAATTATGGGATTCAAATCAACCTCTGTATAATTAAGTGTTTCCACTTTTGCAATGTCTTTATAAAATGGTATTATCGAATCAAGAAATTTTTGTAATTCCTTAAAGGTGTGATACTCAGGAGGTATAATTAAAAAATTGAATAAAAGAAAAAATTTCATTTTAAAATAATAAATTTGCCCTTATATTCACTTGAATTTATAAAATAAATTCCTCTTTTTAATTCTTTAAAACTACTTTTTCTACCTGAAATGTTTAATGCCTTTCCTCTAAAACTTTTTAAATACTCTCTATGAGGAAAAGTAGTAAAATAAATTTTCCTTTTGTTTATCTTTTCTATTTCTCTTACATTTACATTTATCCAAGTGTTTCCTCCATCATTTGTAAAAAATATAGCGTCTTCTCCTGAAGCAACTCCGTGAAGTGAATCAAGAAAATCTATATCAAATAGAGTTTGAGCATTACCTACATTCTGCAATGTCCAAGTATTACCTCCATCTTCTGTTTTTATTATTGTTCCAAATCTGCCGCATGCCCATCCTTTACTTTCCGAAACAAAATGAACTGCCCTTAAATAATATCCGGGGGGAATTATTTGTGTCCAAGTAGCACCTCCATCATCTGTTTTAAAAATAACAGGTGAAATAGTATCTAAATCATTACCACCAACAACTATCCCCTTTTGTTCATTAAAAAACCATAAGTCAAATAAATCAAAACCATTTGCCTCTAATAATGTATTCCATGTAAATCCCCCATCGATTGATTTTGCAACATAACCTGGAGTCCCAAATTCTGTAGGAAGTCCTGAACATATGAATCCTATCTGGGGACTTATGAAATGAATTCCATAGAAGTCTACTCCCATATACTGAGTGAATACTATGTTCCAAGTTTGTCCACCGTTAGATGTAACAAGAACGGTGTAATCACCAGCTGCCGCGTACCCATGTATGGAATCAAGAAACTGGATTCTTGCTACCCACTTTGTATAACCTATCCATTGTAAAGACCAAGTTAGTCCACCATCTTGGGTGTATCTTATCTCTCCAAGTCTTCCACCTATCCATCCCCTTAAGGAATCTATAAAAAATATATCAAAAAGCCCCCTCTGTGTCCCAGGATTTATATATAGCCAGTTTAAACCTTCATTTTCTGTATACATTATAAAAACTGAATCATAAACTGCAATCCAAGCCTCTCCTCTTTTAAAACCATAATCGCACCCTCTATAGTTATAGTTTACTATGTTCAAAATAAAGATAAATCCCATCATATTTTCCCCTTTTTAAAATTTAATGAATTTATATGTTATTTGATTATCACATTTTAATATAACAAAGTATACACCTTGTTTCTTAATTTCCAATTCAAAATTGTGGATCCCAGAATTTATTTTACCCCTGTAAATTTCATCTATCTTTCTACCACTCACATCCATCAAAAAAAGAGAGATATTTTTATTTGAGTTTAAATTCAAAACTATTTTTAGATTTTTATTATATACATTCTGATAAACTTTTAAAATTGAACTTTCCTCTTCTTTCCTTTCAGCTTCCTTTATAACAACGGGTTGGCAATTAAACCCTTTCACTTTGTGAATATACCCCCTTACTGATAAACGAGGTTCAGATATCCAATAGTCTCCAGTGTTCGGGTCATACTCTATTCCTCTGATATTCATATTTAGTTTGAACTTTCTACCTGTATATGTATGATTTACCCTATCCCATTCGTATACATAAGTACTATCAAAATTATTTCCACTTAAAAATATTCTAACATTGATAAGTGTCCCTCCATTTTGACCCAGCTTGTCAAAACATATTCCTCTTACTCCGCCCCCTGGATAGGGAAGGGTGTAAGTTCCAACTATACTTCCGTTTAGAGGATTAACTTTATAAATTATGTTTGTACTGTATTCACTTATCCAGAGATACTGACCATCAAAAGAGAGACCTGCGGCATCTTGGGCAGGCGAAGGAAAATCCTGAATTATCTGTCCATTCATATTTATTCTATAGATTCTATCCGTTCCTCTATTGTTGACCCATAAAGTCTGTGTCAATGAATCAAAACTGATATCGTAAACATTAGTTCCACCTGGTGCTGGAATCGAAGCAATATAGGATCCGTTATTTGGATCAACTTTGTATAAATAATTACTGTAATAGTCAGCTATCCATAATCCTGTCCCATCATAGGCAATTCCAGTTATCCAACCACCAA
The DNA here is from genome assembly GCA_039630235.1 of Candidatus Hydrothermales bacterium. Classification (NCBI taxonomy): domain Bacteria; kingdom Pseudomonadati; phylum Caldifarciminota; class Caldifarciminia; order Caldifarciminales; species Caldifarciminales bacterium. The sequence goes on from JBCNVI010000004.1 coordinate 54,890, forward strand.
CTTGCATTTGCGGTGGAACCTGAAATGTATGAAGAATTGTTCCAGGTAAAATACCAAATTTAACAGAAAAATGCTCTTTACGAGAATAAAAATCAGCACTTATTCTTAATGAACAGGGGAATATATAATAACAGGGAGTATTTATATCTGACTTTATTATAATAGGATCATTGGTGTTAACCTTTGTAGATTCTGCTTTTATATTTCCATAGAAGGAGGAAGAATCAATAACATAAAGTAGAGGTGAAAGTGATTTTAATGAAATTTTTACATTGTATGCATCCTGCGATCCAAAATTTTTCAAATAGAAGAAAAACTTAATTTTTTCTCCTGGTTCCCATGTGTTGTTTCCGTTACCTATAGGTACTTCATCAGAAATTGAATCTTTCACAGGAGAAAGATTAATTGCATTCACTTTTAAGTTCAAACTAAAATTCCAAAAATTACCACCTGAATCGTAAAAAATCATATTTAAGGGTATATTATAACCATCAGGACAAGATGATGAAACATGAAAAGAAAAGGCTGATAAATCCCATTTGATACTATCAGGCATCACATTTCCAAAAAAAGCTAAGGAATCTGTTAAATTTATAAGCGGTAAATTTATTCTTGCTTTTCCGTTTAAAGAATTTGCAGGTTGATTTCCCGTATTTTTTATTCCGATAGCAAGAGTTATATATTCTCCAGGATTTATAAGCCCGTTACCATTCTCATCAAATATTATATGGGAGTGATAGTTTATATAAGGACCTTCATATGAAAGAACATAGACCTCACCCTCCCAAGGAAGATAGTTGAACTTTGTAACTGTTAAATATAAAGTACAGGGATTTAATTGGGGTAAATTGAAAGTTATTTTACCATTTTGATTTGTTTCCCCAACAAGATATATTAAATTGTCTTTATGAGTTATACAAACTCTTGCTTTATAAACAGGCGAAAGAGTATTTGACTCCTTAACGTTTACTTCAAAAGATAAAGGTACTTGAATTGGATTCTGATAAGTTACAACAAAACTTTTAGGTGGTTTTGTCCATATATTTAACTCGGGATCACCAAGTAATTGCCACGACATCACTTCTTTTGTATTTCCTGTTGAATCAAAAATCTGTTTTTTACCTGCTTTGAAGGCTTCACCAAGAATAAGTACAGAATCCCTATAGATCTTTTTAAAAAATCCCCTTACAAAGGCGCTCCTATAATTTGCAAGACCAAAATCAGTAGTTGTAGTTCCAAGAAATGCAACTGCGCCTTTTAAATTTGAGAGACTCCCTGCCCTTAACCATGCTTCTCCTGCAAATTCTTCTCCTGAGGACATTGAGATTGTCTGACAAGTTGCACTTACAATAATTGGAAGTTTATTGTTATTAGAAACATTATAGGGATTAACATTAAAAGGAGGATACCAATTACCTACCCCCGAACCCCTATATAAAACAAATTCTCTCCCCTCATTTACACTGTTTATAATGTTTTGATAGGTATGTCCCTGGTCGTTTCTAAAACTATCTATTTTTGTATAACCATATTGGATCCAAAAATTTCTGACAATTCTCGTATCTTGAAAATAGACCTGATCGGATTCATCATAGTCTCTTCTTACAACTGTTGTTCCCCTTAAATACCAATTAGGATTTAAAAGTGGTGTCTTTTCAAAAGAAAGTATCTTTTGAACCATCATTTCAGCTTGAGAGGCGATTTGTGAAGGGTAATCGACCAACAGCAATTTCAGGTAAAACATCGTTCAGCAAATTGGAATAGTAGTGATCATGTCCCTGATATTGAATACTCTGATCAACAGAAGGATGTGTTGGGACATATTCAACAGATCCAAATAAAAGGACATATTCAGGCTTTACTTCCCAAGAATTATAGGCGTTTATAATGTAATTTTTTATAGCAGTATATGTATTTCCTGTCTCTGATAACTTAGCAACTTTTGTAGGAATACCTTTTTTATGTTTCCATTTTGCAAGTATCAATGCCTGGTTATAAAAGATATCAGGAGTTATGATAAGGTATTTTGCACCATTTATCTGAGCAGAGGAAATACCATATAAGGTTAAAATAATAAAAATTTTTTTCATCTTATACCTCTCCTTAATTTATTTGAAATAGATAAGTTTTTTAATTGAAACATTTTCCTTTTCAAAAATTAAGTAAAATTGTCCACTTTTTTTAAAAATTTTTCTATCAATTTTTAAAACTTTTACTTTGCCTTTACTCTCAAAAATTTTTCTCCCTGTTAAATCAAAAATTTTTATCTTAAAACTTTCATTTAAATTTATTGTATAAGAATTTTTTATGATAGAAGGGATATAAATTAAATTTTCAAATTTGCTTTTCTTTTCTCTTATAAAAATTTGTGGTGTGTTTGTGGTGATTAAAAAAGCTCTCCCATTTTTTATATGAGGAATTCCATCTGCTGTCCTTTTATTAAAAGAGATCTGAATACCATCGTTACTTTCAGGAGATTCAAAACCTATTGTGGAGTAATTATGTGTTGAATCATCATCTTTTATTTTTAAATACTGAATTTTCATAATACCATCACCTGTTTGTGTTTGATAATAGTTTGGATCATACAAAATTATTTGAAATGTTATAAGATCACCTTTTAAATGATTCTGATAATTGTGAATATGTTGAACTCTGCTCCATTCTATTATAAATAGATGATTTTGAGTATCATTATATACATAAACATCACGACTTGAATCACTCGCTTCTGGATCTAAATCATCCCAGAAAGGAGCCACAAAACCATCTGGAAGACCCTTTGAAAGGATTGGCCAATTATAAGGATCTGAAACATTGGAATTACCAAAAATAATATAACCATTATCAGAGACTGAAATTTTATCATAATTGATTCCATAATATTTAAAATTAAAGGGTAAATTAATTATTTTTGTTGTATCATTTTTCATATCTAAAGGAATTCCACCACCTCCAAAGGCAGGGTCAATCTCAATCCATGAAAATGTAGGTCTATTTGAAAATAAGGTATCTTCGTCATCAATAACATAGTAACCATACTTTGAAGGTCCTGTTACATTCAAAGGACCTGGCGTACAAATTTTTAAATTAAAATTAGATTTTCCATAACCTTCACTTTGAGTGTTCCAGGAAAGTTCAAATTCAATTTTTTCACCGGGGAAGGCATTTTGAGACACCTCTATAATAAAAGGATCCTGATTATTTGAAGAAAGAGAATCTGGTTTTACACTTCCAAAGTTGGAAATTGAATCAATAATGATTATTTTTGGATTTTGTGTCCTTAATATTCCGTTTACATTATACCCTTTAAAATTACCAATGTTCTTTAAATTCAGAACAAGATACTCAAGATTACCTGGTTCAGGATAGAAGTTTTCATCAATTACATAGAAACTGTCAATTTTAAATTTAGGAGCAAAGACCTTAGAATTTATATAATTAGTAAAGGTTCCCTCATTTGAACTTACATCTATTTTAAATTTTAAAATATGAGAAGAGGAGCAGGAAGGAGAAATTTTAAATTTAAAATGAGTATTCTTTATTTCATTGGGTGAAAAATTTCCAAGAACCCTTAGAGTATCAATTAAATTTACAAATCCATCAAAAGAAGAAAGTTTTGCAATAACATTGTTTACATTCTGGGTACCAAAATTTTTAAAGGATACATTTAACTTTACAATTTCTGATGGTGTTAAAAGAGAATCGTTATGACCAATTGAATCTGAAAATGAGAAGCTTTTAATACCTACATAGTGAGCTGTTTCTATAACAGGGATACTTATAATTTGAGGATAAACATCAAAACCTCTGACTACAACATGAAGATTACCTAAAGTTAAAGGCTTAAAGTTCAAAAAGGCGTCACCATTTTCATCTGTTAACGAAAAGTCTCTTGCTTCATTTTCTTTATAAACACTTACCCAAACATCTTTTAGAGGAATACCATTTCTCTTTACATTTATCTTTACTGATACTGTTCCTATTGATAAAGAAGAGGGGAAAGTTACCTCTACACTTTTGGGAACGCCTTTGTAAGGTAAAAGTGATGGATCACCTAAGATATTGTAAGTATGAAAGTAAAAACCTATGCCAGAATCTGGATCAGTTTGGTTTGGAATATGGGAGATTAAGTTTAATTTTGCATTTAAAAGTAAAGAAGCAATAGATGGAAAAGAATCCTCTGAATATCCTTTATAAAAAAGCTCATCTAAAATATTATTTTCTTTTGTATGAGTACCACCTGAACCTGAACCTATAAATATTATACCTCCCTTTGGATTTGTAGCCGTTCCTGCCCTAATCCACTTCTCACCGAGACACATTGGAGAATTATCATGGAAAGCACCTGTTAAACAAACAAAGCTTGTAACTATTGGAAGCTTGAATCCGTTTGAGAGATTATCGACATCTAAATAAGTAAACTGTGGATAAATCCATCTTTTTGATTCACCATCTCCGCCTCTATAGTTTACAAATAATACCCCATTATTACATATAGAAGTTATTTGGGAAACACCATTAGCTGTTGGTGGGTAAAAAACTGTATCAATTCCTTTAAAATAGTTTTTAATTAGCAAAAATTCTCTTATCCATTTTTTTACTTTTTTAGCTGTCCATACATGTTGAGGATAACGGGCACCTATAAAAAGACATCTTCTATACCACAAAGTATCAGAAACATAAGGGTTTTTCTCATAATTTAAAACTTTTGATAAATATGTAAGTAGCTCTCCAACAGTTGAAACACTTATTCTTCCAACCAAAATATCAGGAATGAAGTCATTATCAACTGTTACAAACTTGTTATCAGTTATTGCCCATGGTAAACCGTAAAAGGGTGAAATTAAATCAACATCACCAACAAGTAAAACATATTCTGGTTTTATTGAATCATTTTGATAATGGGAAAGGATAATATTTTTTATTGTTTGAGGGGACTCACCTCCAGAAATTACTTCAGTAACCACATAATAACCACACATTTTTTTCCATAATATAAAATCATTCATATAGGATAAAAAATTTGAATTCGTTATAATTAGAAAACCTTGTGGTTTTGGCTTTGCGTTTATAACTCCTGATTTCTTATAAAAAGGATAAAGCGAGAGGGGGACTATTCTTTCCTCAAAAATTAAATTCTCTTCTTTTGTATCCTCAATTAAAACATATATATCCCTTAATTTACCTATATATTCCCCCTGGTTAAGATATTCTGTTTTAAAAGACAAAAATTTTGAAACTGTTAAAGTTATAAAAATAATAAAAATGTTCACTCTACCTCCTTTGATAAAACAATAATACCCTTATCTCTATCAGCCACAAAGATATATTCTTCATTTATTTCTAAATCATAGGCATAAGATGTTCTATAGACTGCATAAACTTTTGGTTCCATTATATTTTTAATATCAACCCCAATAACACCTGAACTTCCACAAGCTAAATACACCATATTTCCGTCACCATCAATTTTTTGAGAATATCCAGGTAAAGAAATCCTCGATAAAACAGTAGGATTCTTTATGTCGCTAATTTCAATTATAACAAGCCCACCATATCCATCTGCAACAAAAATTTTATTATCTTTTACAAATATGTCTCTTGCATTATTCGGGGTATCTATCCAAGAAATAATAGCTTCACTATCTGGGACATTTGGAATAAGTGCAGGAAATATTACAACTCCCATTTGTTCACAAGCAAGATACACATAGTTTTCATCAGAGTATATTCCTCTTACTTTTCCGGGTGGATGGTATCTTTTTACAAAAGAAAGATAATAAGGAAGTCCTGATAAATCTTCAATATAATAAAAGTATCCTGAGGCAAGATAAAGAAAGTGTGTATCTTGAGGTGGAGAGGAAATATCATAAACATAGGAAACTCCTTCATCGCTTGTGATTAATTTTGGGTTTTTTAAATTTTTTATATCGTACACCCATATTCCCTTTCTGTTTATATCATCAAAACCTAAAAAAGCAAAAGAGTCTTTTACATGTATTGATTTTGCATTATAGCCTGTTTCTTTTTGAGAAAGAAGAATAATTGAGTCTGGTAGATGGGAAATATTTAAAATAACAAGTCCGCCTTGTCCATTTGCTACAAATAAAAGTGAATCCTTTAAAAAAAGACCCTGTGAATATCCCTTTAAAGGATATTCAAGAATTAAAGAAAATTCCTTTTCTATAATAGGTTCTGGAGGTTTTTTACAAAGAGAAAAATAAATAAAAAAAATTAAAATTATCCCACTCTTTTTAAGAATTTCAAACTCAAGTTGTTGAAATTTGAATTTAAGCATCCCATTGAAATTATACTTTTCAGGAATTTTGAATTCAAGCTGTTGAAATTTGAAAATCCTGCTTTTCTCTATTATAATTTTATAAATAAAAAAAATTTGAAAAAAAGGGATTCCATGAGTTTTTATAAGATTATTATATTATCTCAAGTATTAAGACCAACCGCAATTTTGGAACTGCCAACAGCTCAAATTCCTAAGGATCCAATTTTCTGGCAGATTGGTACTTCTTCTTCATTTTCTCTGGCATCAAAATATGATCCCCATGTTACTGATTTTGATTTAAATGGCTTTGTTTCCTTTAACGGAAAATGGTTCTTAGGACTAAATGTTTTTACTTTAAATGAAATTAGTTTAGATTTGGGAACTGTTTTAATTTCAGAAGCAGACAAATATCCAGTGGGTATTTCACTTGGTATTAGAAACATTTCCTGGAAAAAATATATTTCCTCAGTCGGTGGAGACCCAAAAGAAGGTGGTGGATTTACCGATGATAACTCATATATTTTAAGAAGCCCTGAAATTTTTTCTATATACGGGGTTCTAACAAAACATATAAATCAAAGCCTTATAATTCACCTTGGAATAGGAAGAGGAGAATTTATTGGCTACGGT
>JBCNVI010000004.1:62138-64349 GCA_039630235.1 Candidatus Hydrothermales bacterium
GCCTTAAAAGGTGCAGTTATTAGAGTTTTACAAACCGAAATACCAAGCATTTTAACCGATGATAAGGGTATTGCTTCTTTAAACCTGATGCCAGGAAATTACCTTGTCTCAATAACTCATCCACAATACAAAGGATTAAGAGTTAAATTAAATATTAAAAAAGAAAAACCTTTAACAGCGAAAATAAGATTGTCTCCCAAGATCTCAAAGAGTGAACTTGCAGCCCAGAAAATAAAAGAGGGTGATGCCCTATTTAAGATTGAAAAATTGCTCGAAGCAAAGAAAGCTTATGAAGAGGCTTTATCAATCTATCCTGAGAGTAAAACTGCTAAAGAGAGACTTACAAGTGTTAAACTCGCAATTAAAAATAAAACCTTTGAATTAAAATCAAAAGCACAACATTTTGAAGCAAGAGGTGACTATAAAAGTGCAATTAGCTACTATAAGGAAGCCCTAACGTATTCTCCAGATGACCAGGAAGTAAAAAATAAAATTGAAGAACTCCAGAAGAAAATAGAGGAACCACAACCAAAGAAAGAAGTTGTTAAAAAAGTTGAACCCCCAAGACCAACAAAGGAACAACTCGAAAATACTTTAAACAAAGCTATTCAACATTTTAAGGCCGGCAATTATAAAGAAGCTAAAAAATTGTTACAAGAAGTACTCAAATGGGATCCATCTAACCCTCAAGCTCAAGATTACTTAAGAAGAACTGAAGCAAGACTTAAAGTTTTAGGAGAGGAGTAAAAACTTTCATGTCCTTTAAATTTATTGAGTTAAACACAAAAGGATTAATTTTAATAAAGACAGACGTTTTCGAAGATAAAAGGGGATATCTTTTTGAAGCCTTTAAAGAATCAGAATTTATTAAAAATGGAATAAATTTAAAATTTAAACAGGATAACATCTCTTTCTCCTACAAAAACTGTCTAAGGGGGCTTCATTTTCAAATAGAGCCTAAGGCTCAAGCAAAACTTATAAGATGTGTAAAGGGTGAAATTTTTGATGTGGCAGTTGACTTAAGAAAAAACTCAGAGACCTTCGGTAAATGGGAAGGAGTAATCCTTTCAGAAAAAAATAAAGATATGCTTTTTATACCAGAGGGCTTTGCTCATGGCTTTTTGGTGCTAAGTGACTATGCTATCGTTCTATATAAACTATCAGAAGAATACTCAAAAGAACACGAACGCGGAATAAGATGGAACGATCCTGAAATTAACATCGACTGGCCTGTAAAAAATCCCATTCTCTCTGAAAAAGATAGTAATTTACCTTTCCTAAGAGATCTAGATTTTAACTTTTAATTATTTATTGACCCTATTCAATATGAATATAATCTTTAAAAACCTTTATTTTACTTTTATTTTCATTCTTTGCTTTTAAAAATGCAAAGGCAAGATCAAAAATTTTTAAAGTTAAATCATCTGGTTTTCCAAATCTATCTTTATATTCATCAATTATATAATTTATCTCCTCTACACTTTCTGCAGTAAAAAGACTCCTCGCCAGGTAAATTTTATCCTCATCTCCTAAATGAGACGGAAAATATAAGGATGAATAAGGAACAATTTCTACTTTCTTCTTTGGCAGCGCCTCGCCCTTTAACTTTTTAATCTCCTCCTCAAGTAATTTGATATAAAAAGAAATACCTAAACTCTTTGAAAAACCTTTCTGTTTTTTTCCAAAAAACTCACCTGGCCCTCTCATCTCTAAGTCCTTTAACGCAACCTTCTCTCCTGCACCAGGATAGTTATACCTTTTGATTATTTTTAATCTTTCCTTTGCCTTTTCACTTAATTTTGAAGGTAATAACAAATATACATAAGACTTTTTATCCCTCCTTCCAACTCTACCTTTTAAAGCATAGAGGTCTGAAAGTCCAAAAAGATCAGGCCTTTCTACTATTAAAGTGTTTACATTATCAAAATCCATACCCGTTTCCAAAATATTTGTAGCAATCAAAATCTTTATTTTTCCTAAAATAAAATCAACTAAAATATTTTCTATCTCCTCTTTACTTTTTTTCGCATGTAAGATTTCGCAATCTACATCTGGAAACAATGTCTTTATTTTTTCCTTTATTTCCTTTAGGGGTGAGATTCTGTTTCTGATGTAAAGAACCTGTCCACCCCTTTTTAACTCACCTTCTATTGCATCCTTTATTACAGAAAGTGAATAGTTTAATATAAGTACCTCTTTTTCCTTTCTTCC
>JBCNVI010000004.1:64901-90857 GCA_039630235.1 Candidatus Hydrothermales bacterium
GAAACTTAAAATAATTTCGTTCAAGATCTTTTCTTCTTCTTCATCAAGTTTAAAAGATATGCCCTTTAATACTTTTCTTCTCGCTGTCAAATTTAAAAGCTTTTTTGCAAATTCATGAATCTCAATCTTTGCTCTTACAAACTCTTTAACCCACTTATTTGTCGAGAAATCAGTAAATGTTCTTTTACCAAAATACTTTTCAACTTTATAAATTTCCCAAAATGGTATGAAAAGTTTTTGATTATCTTTAAAGATAAGTTCAATATAATCGATCTCTTTTCCCTCAGTTTCTATTCTTTTAATTCCTTTTATTGAGCAGATTCCTTCTTCTTCATGAATAACGGTATCTCCTGGACTTATTTCAAAGAAACATTCTTCTCTAAAGGGCAAAACAAATTTTTTAGATGTTTCTATAGCTGGATAAATCTCTCTTTCAGAAATAACGATCGCGCCTTCCTCAGGTATTATAAAACTTTTTGAAATTTCACCTTTTAAAAACTTTAAATTTTCAATCAATTTCTTAAGATAGCTGTATCTTATACTTTCTTTGGCAACATAAAAAATCTCCATCTCCTGATTTTTTAAGAATTCCACAAACTCTGAGAGTCTCTTAAACTTAGGAAGTGGAATAGTCTTTTTATTTTGAAAATCTTTCTCTTTAATAAAAAAGAAACTTTCTATGTCAACAAAATTGTCAAGGAAATTACTATATTTTTTAGGTATATAAAGATATATATTTTTTAAAGTGTCAATTTTTCGTTGAGAGTAGGGATCAAAGAGCCTTATCTCTTCTATTTGGTCGCCAAAAAATTCAATTCTTATGGGATAATCTTCTTCTTCGAAAAATATGTCAAGTATAAACCCTCTCCTTGCAAGCTCACCCTCAGAGAAGGCTTTCTCATGCTCCTTGTAACCAGAATCTATCAAAATTTCGATTAACCTTTCACGATTGACTCTCACAGAAGGCTTAAGTTCAAAAAAGAGAGTATTTTTAAATTCTTTGCTTTTTAAAACAAAAGGTTCCTTTTGCGGATTCCACAAAAGAATTCTTTCCTTTCCCTTTTTGAAAAATTTATAATCTTCAACATTTTCCGATAAAATTATAGGATATTTACCATTTTCCAAATTTTTTAAAGCATAATATTCCACATATTCAATCATAGTAAATCTATAATTTAGTTTCTATTTTCCTTCAAGTAACTCTTTCGATTTTATAAAAGAAAATGCAAGAACTAAAAAAGAAAGAATTGAGAGTATAAAAAAATTATGAGATAGATCATAAAGGGACGAGCTTTTAAGAAAAATACTCCTCAAAATTATTAAAAAATGTGTAAGAGGATTAAAGTAGGCTATAACTTTGAAAATTAAAGGCATTGATTCCACTGGATAAAAAAAACCTGATAGAATTAACATTGGTAAAACGAAAAATATACATGTTATCATTGCTTGCGCCTGTGTCTCTGAAATAACTGAAGATAAAAGCCCTATGCCCTGAACAAGAAATAAAAATAAAGCTGAACTAAAAAGTAAAAGCAAGACACTCCCTCTAAAAGGAACCTTGAAAAGTGTTGTTGAAAGTAAAACGATAATAAGTAAATCTATAAATCCAATTATTACATAAGGAATCGTCTTCCCCAATATGAATTCAAGGTGAGAAATAGGACTTATACTTAAAAGCTCAATTGTTTCTGTTTCTTTCTCTCTCGCAACAGAGATACTCGTCAATATCATACCAGTCACAAGCAGTACCATAGCTATTACAGCAGGTATCATAAAGTTACTTGATTTTCCCTCAGAATTATAAAGAACAATCACTTTTAAATTACCCTTTATATTACCGAATTTTTCCATAAGATATCTTGAAAAATAGCCAAGAATAATTTGGGTTGTCCAACCCCTTGAACCATCAAGTAAAACCAAGATTTCTGGCTTTTCTAATCTTTTTATCCTTTTCTCAAAATCTCTTTTTATTATTATACCTAAGTCAATTTCTCCCTTAATAAAATCCTCTTCCATTTCTTTAATTTCGCTATAATATTTTTTAAGTTTAAAAAAACCTGATGCACAGAGTGAGTTTATAAAATCTCTTGAAATCTTTTCTCCTGAATAGTCAACTACCCCTGTTCTTACATTTCTCACATCAGTAGATATAACGTAGCCGTAGACAATAAGTTGAATTAAGGGAGCAACAAAAACTATCAACCCTGTTTTTTTATCTCTTAAAACTTGAATAAACTCTTTCTCAATAAAATAAAAAAGCCTTTTCATCTATTATATTTTCTCTTTAATTATTTTTGAGGCCATAAATATTAAAAAAGAAGAAATGAGAGTAAGAATAAGAAGTTCGTCAAGGAGAAAAAAAATTTTAGTTCCCCTTAAAAGAACTCCTCTTAATATTTCAATAAAATACCTGGCTGGTACAAAGTATGACAAAATTTTTAAAACTTGAGGAATATTTTCTAAGGGAAATATAAAACCTGAAAGTAAAAAAGACGGCAAAATTGTCGTTAACCATGTAACAATAAGCGAAATCTGAGACTTTTTAAAATTTGTTGAAATTATAACACCTATTCCAAGACCGGACAAAATATATACAAAGGCTGAAAAATAAAGGAAAATTATATTACCTCTAAAGGGAATGTTAAAAAGAATCTTAGCGGTTAAAAGAGAAAGAGTGAATTGTAAAATTCCTAATAAAATATAGGGAAAAACTTTTCCTAATATTATTTCGTAAGGTTTTAACGGTAATGTTAAAAGCGTCTGAAAAGTTTGCATTTCGTACTCTTTTGTTAAACTTATAGTTATAAGAACTGAGGATAAAACAACAAGAACAATAGCTATTATTCCTGGAACTATATAAATCTCACTTTTCATTTCTTCATTAAAGAGAACTTTATATTTAAAATCTAAGGCACCTTCACCCTCAATTAGAGTTCTTGTAAAATAACCCGAAAGCGTTGAAAACATTGTTGGATCAGTGCCGTCAATTATCACTATAATCTCACCTTTTCCACTCTTTTTTAATTCTTTTGATAAACCCTCTTTAAGAAAAATTTTCGCTTTTATCTTATTTTTTAGAAATTCTTTCTCAGTAAGTTCATACTCATCATAGATCTTCTCAAATACCCCCGTGCAATTTAGTTTATTCTTAATTTCTCTTGATAACCTATTTTGCTTATAATCAACAAAGGAGACCGATATGTTTTTTACGTCAAGCTTTATAGCATATCCAAAAGTTACTACAAGGAATATAGGAACAATAAGGGATAAGATTAATGTTCTTATATCTCTCAAAATGTGAACTGCTTCCTTGATAAAGATTGCCTTATATTTCAAGAATCTTTGCATAAAAAATTTCCTCAAGATCTGGCTCACTTTCTTTTGTAAGATCTATTTCAATACCAAGTGAAATAGCCTTTTTTAGGGTCTCTTCTATTTTTTTTAATTTTCTTGAAAAAATTTTAAAACCCTCTCTAGTTCGTGTATACATAATTTCATTTTCCTTCTCAATAAATTTTTCAAAAAATAGGGGATCCTTTACTTTTATTTCATAAATTTTATAATCTTCCATAAATTTTTTCTTAAGATTTAAAGGGCTATCTAAAGCTTTACATTTACCTTTATCAATAAGTAAAACTCTATCACAAAGTTCAGCTTCGTCCATATAGTGGGTAGTAACAATAAGAGTATGACCTTTTTCTCTGAGATTCTCCAAAATTTTAAAAAAATCGCTTCTTGTCTTTGCGTCCATTCCGGATGTGGGTTCATCAAGAAACAAAATAGGAGGTAAGTTTAAAAGTACCGTGGCAAGCGATAGCTTTTGTTTAACACCTAAGGGAAGTTCGCCTGCTACCTGATTTCTCCATTTTTCTAAATCAAAAAATCTAATAAGTTCTTCAATTTTATTCTTATCATCTTTAACTTCATAAAGTCCAGCATAGAACTTAAGATTTTCATATAAGGTTAAATCTTGATAAAGCGTAAACTTTTGAGAAAGATAACCTATATTTTTTCTTATTTTTCTTACGTTTTCACTTTTTAATTCTTCTCCCATTATCTTAATTTTTCCCTCTGTTGGTTTTATAAGTCCAAGGAGCATTTTCAAAGTAGTTGTCTTACCAGCACCGTTTGGCCCCAAAAGACCAAATATTTCACCTTTTTTGATATCAAAACTTAAGTTTTTTACTGCATAAAAGTCTCCAAATTTTTTCGAAATATTTTCTACATTAATTAATGTTTCTTTTTCTTCTTTTTTTAAAATTTCTGCTTTTTTCATGCAAATTTCTTCTTTGTAGGGGACTAAAAAACCGTCCCTAATTGTAAAAGCCTTCTCTGCCCTATTTGTTTCAAGGACATAGGGAGTCGTTATGATTATAGAGATCCCCTGTGCAGAAAGTCTATAAAAGAGGATCCAAAGTCTTTGTCTTGAAACTGGATCTATTCCTCTTGTAGGCTCATCTAAAAGTAAAAGTTTCGGTTTTGAGATTAATATGGATGCCAGAGAAAGTTTTTTTTGCATACCACCAGAAAGTTCTCTTGCCAGTTTCTCCTCTGCAACTTTTAATTCCGTTATATTAAGAACTTCCTCAACTATTTTTTTATCCTTTATTTCTAAAACTTCACCAAAAAAATTTAAAGTTTCTTTTACTTTCAAGTCAGGGTATAGTGAAAAGATTTCAGATGAGTACCCTATTTTATCTTTTAGTTTGTCTCTCTCTTTTATTAAATCTTTATCTAAAAATGTTATTTTTCCGTAGTCTGGTTTTAAAAGTCCGGCTATAATTTTTAAAAGTGTTGTTTTACCTGAGCCGTCAGGCCCTGTTATTACAACTATTTCACCTTCCTCTACTTCTAGGTTTATTCCCTTTAATACCTCCTTTTCCCCAAAAAATTTTTTTATGTTTTCTAATTTTAATATCACATGTTTTTTACTCATCTATAGAAAACTGAGACTGTCATTCCAGGCTTTAAAATGTTATCTTTGTTTATAACTTTTACTTTAAATCTAAAAAAAAGTAGCTCCTTCTCCTCAGGAGTTAAAATATTTCGAGGAGTAAACTCTGCCTCATCTTTAATCCAAACCACTTTTCCCTCAAATTCAATCTTTTCACCTATATGAGGTCTAATTTTAACACTTTTAAGTAGTTTAATATGTTTTAATTCTTTTTGAGGCAAAAAGGCATACACATAAAGAGTATCTAAATTTGCGATTACAAAAAGAGGGGTATAGGGTTTTGTTAATTCTCCAACTTCTATATTTTTTTCAATAACTACTCCACTTATCGGAGATTTAATTTCTGTCTCTTCCTCAAAAATCTTTATTTTTTCAAGGTTTTCCTTTAGTGCTTCTATGTTTTCATCAATGGACCTCAATTTGTAACTGAGTGATTGATATCTACTCTTTAATCTTTCATAATCTCTTTCTGGAAAAGCCCCTTCCCTTTTTAAGCTTTCGAGCCTCTCTAATTCTTCTCTCAAGTTTTTTATTTCTTCTTCAACAGCTTTTCTTTCATAATGTAAACTTAATAATTTTTTTTCTGTTTCCCTCTTTGTTATTAATATTTCCCTTTTATCTATTTCAAGTAAAATTTCGTTTTCCTTAACAAAATCACCTTCATCCTTATAGATTTTTATAACTTTACCTATATATTTTGTTGAAATCTCAACTTCTTTAGCCTCTACAGTTCCCGTAGTAAAATTTCGCTTTTCTTTTGGATAAATCATGTAAAAGGTGAAGACTATAAATATAAAAAGAGCTGCCAAAAGAAGCTTTTTTGTCAATTTAAAACCCTCTTTTATTTTAGTCTTACGTCATTGTAGTAAATATAACTCTCTTCCTGAAGCAAGCTAAGCGGATTTTTAAATGTTATACTTGGCTTAAAGAACGTTCTAAACAAATCTACCCTAGGATACATAATTACCTTAAAGTCTTTTTTAATTCCTGAGAGCTTTTTTGCTATTTCAATCGCTTCAAGAATTCCTCCTACTTCATCAACAAGCTTTAAATCCTTTGCATCGTACCCAGACCATATTCTACCTTTACCTATTGAATCCACGTAAACTTCCTTTAAGTTTCTTGAGGAAGCCACCCTTTTAATAAAAATCTTGTAACCCCAATTTAATTCTTCCTTTAAACCCTTTATTTCTTCCTCGCTAAACTCTCTAAAGATTGAGAAGGCATCTGAGTGTTTTAGTGCTTTTACCCTATCGACGGTTATTCCAATTTTCTCAAACATTTTATCAACTGAAATTTTTCCGCCAAGTATCCCTATTGAGCCTGTAAGTGTAGTATAGTTTGCAACAATATAATCTGCTGGAGATGAGATGTAATATCCACCTGAGGCTGCATATTGTCCCATTGAGACCACTACTTTCTTTTTTTCCTTCAATTTCCTTAATGAGTTCCATATTATGTCTGAGGCAAGGGCAGAACCACCAGGAGAGTTAACTCTTATAACAACTGCCTTTATACCCTTATCTTTTTCTATTTCTTCCAACATTTGCTGAACTGTTTTTGAACCAAGCATTTTTCCACCAATTAAAGGCAAGGGATTTTCTCCACTTTCACCTTCAACAATTGCCCCCTCTAAGGATAAAATTGCTATTTTCGGTCTTGTGTCAACAAATTCTCTTTTTAAAAACTTCCTTTCATCCCATCTTTTATAAGAAACTTTCTTAATTTTTTTCTTTGAAAACCACTTTTTCGCAATATCTATAACTTCATTCTCATAAGCCACAGTATCAATAAGTTTTTCTTTTAAGGCTTCATCAGAATTAAAGAAAACCTCCATTTCCATCAATTTTAAAAGAGTATCTTTAGAAATATTCCTAGAACTACTTATATCTTCTGCTTCTTTATCTAAAATTCTTTTTAAAAATAAAGAAATCTGAACACTATCTTCTTTGCTCATATCTTCTCTTGTGAAAGGTTCAACAGCAGACTTATATTCGGCAATTCTTTCAAACTGTGCTTTTATCCCCACTTTGTCAAAGAGTCTTTTAAAATAGAGTTTTTCAGCATAGGGACCATTAAGTATTATATAGCCCTCTTTAGGAATAACAACTTTGTCACAAGCGCTTGCAATGTAATAGTTATCTTCACTAAAGCTTTCTCCATAAGAAACTGTAATTTTTTTCTCAGAAATCTTTTTTATAATTTTTCTAAGCTCCTCTGCTTGAGCTCTTGAAAAGTAAGGATTTTCAAAATAAATTATTACCCCTTCTATTTCATCATCTTTAAGAATTCTTTCAAAACCACTTATTAGATCATAAAAGGATTCCCTAATTTTAAATGATAAAAATCCAGCAGGTTTTCTCTCTTCTGGATAAAAATCCTTTAATCTGACTTCAATCCATTTGTTTTTTACCTTAAAGAATTTAGGGTATATTTCCCTAGACGCTATTATACCTAAACTCATCTCCTTTTCATCTCTGTCCACTAAGTACGATAGAATTCCATTTCCAAATGAGAATTCAACTCCAAACATATATCTTGTGTTATCTTTATAAAATCCCTTACAAGTTTCAACATTAAAATTAAAAAGAATCCCCTCTATAGGTTCTATAGACGCCAAAAAATTATAGAAATCTAACGTATCTTTTTTAAATCTTAAATCTACTGATAAAGTAACTCTATCTGTTAAGGGTTTAAGGGCAAAACCGAGAACGTCTTCTCTATAACCCTTATGAAGAACGCTTTTTAACCCAATAGAAAAATTAGAAAATGGTCTTACCATTAGTCCAAGTGTGTAAAATCTTGATGTATCACCGAAAGTGTACGATATTCCAGTTGATACTTTCTCTCCAAAGGGAATTCCGGAAGCTATTTTATAAATATTCCTATCTTTTCCTGAATAAAGATAAAAACCACTATTAAAAAAGCTTAAACTTAGAAGGTGATACATATTTTCTTTACTCTTACCGAAATTATTTTGATGTTTTAAGTTATAGAAAATTTCAAAACCCTGCTGAAAGGCAAGTCCTGCAGGATTGTTAATTACCCCCTTACTTCTAACTGAAAGAGAAGGTGAAAATTGGTAAAAAAAGTAAGAAATTAAGATTAATTTAAACATAACCCAACGTTCCTATTGAAAAAGGATTTGAACCCTTTAGCTATGCTCTCATAAAATATGTATTATGAATAATAAATTAAGCGGGGAGATATGTGCAATTGTCACGCCCTTTAAAGAGGGGAAGATCGATTTTAAGGCATTTGAGAGATTAATTGACTTGCACTTAAAAAGTGGCACAGATGGTATTCTTGTACTTGGCACAACTGGAGAAGCCCCCACTGTCGATAGTGAAGAAAGAAAAGAAATTTTCAGCTTCTTTAAAGAGAAAGTCAAAAACAAAATAAATTTGATAGCAGGTGTAGGAACAAACGACGGGAAAAAAACTTTAAAATACGCTGAAATAGCACTTGACTTTGGAATTGATTATCATCTTGTAGTGATTCCCTATTACAATAGGCCTACTCAAAATAACCTCATAGATTACTTTCTCTATTTAGCAAAAAATTCTGAAGGTAAGATAATAATATATAATGTGCCAGGGAGAACTGGAACTAACATATTACCAGAAACAATTTTAAAAATTTACGAGAAGATTCCAGATAGAATCGTTGGGATAAAAGAGGCTTCTAAAAATTTAGACCAGATGATGGAAATTTCAAAATTGCTTAAAGGAAAAATATCCTTACTTTCAGGTGATGACTCATGGACCTTTCCACTTTTATCTTTAGGCTACGATGGAGTAGTCTCTGTCTATTCAAATATAAATCCTGGCTTTTTAAAAAAGATGATCGAACTGTTTAAAAATGGAGAAGTGGAGAAGGCAAGAGATATGCATTATGAAGCTTTACCTTTAATGAACCTACTCTTTATCGAGACTAATCCATTACCTGTAAAAACACTTCTTGCCCATCTTGGATGGATCGAAGAAGAATTTAGGTTCCCTCTTGGTAAGATGAGCGAACAAAATAAAAAGAAATTAATCGAATTTGCTCAAAATTATAATTTACCAAAACCTACTTAAAAAAGTTTCTACAAGATGGATATTTTTGAAAAGTGTAGAAATTTATCGCCAACGAACCCCCTTTACGAAGCAAAACTAGCTATTGAAAGGGGAGTTTATCCCTTTTTTATTCCTCTTGAAAATAATGAGGGGACAGAGGCGATATATAATGGGCGCAGGATCTTGATGTTCGGCTCAAATAACTACTTAGGTCTTACAACAGATAAAAGAGTAAGAGAAGCTGCTATCGAAGCTATAAAAAAATACGGAACAAGTGTAACGGGCTCAAGATTTATGAATGGTACTTTAAAGCTTCATATCGAATTAGAAGAAAAACTTGCTGAATTCTTAAGAAAAGAAAAATGTATTGTATTTTCAACTGGATATCAAACAAACGTAGGAACCATATCAGCCCTTGTAGGTAGGGAAGATTATGCGATTGTTGATAAGGAGGATCATGCCTCAATAATTGACGGTTGTAAAATGTCCTTTGGTAAAATGGAAAGATTTAAACACAACGATGTGGAGGACTTAGAAATAGTATTACAAAAATTACCGGAGAATAAAGGGAAATTGGTTATTGTTGATGGGGTTTATTCAATGAGTGGGGAAATAGCCCCATTGCCAGAAATAGTTAAGATATGTAAAAAGTATAATGCAAGACTTATGGTAGATGATGCCCATGCTATAGGAGTGCTTGGTGAATGTGGGAGGGGGACTGCTAATCACTTTAAATTGGAAGATAGTGTTGACTTAATTATGGGTACTTTTAGTAAATCCTTCGCAAGTTTAGGGGGGTTTATTGCGGGCCAAAAGGACGTCATATTTTACATTCAGCACGTTGCAAGATCTTTCATATTTAGCGCAGCTATATCTCCCCCGAATCTTGCCAGTGCCCTAAAGGCTCTTGAAATAATGCAAAAAGAACCTGAAAGAATTGAAAATTTAAGAAAAATATCAGAAAAGTGGAGAAACGGTCTAAAATCTTTGGGCTTCGATGTGGGCAAATCACAGACTCCAATAGTACCTGTTTACATAAGAGATAGATGGAAAACAGTTTACATGTGGAAGGAGCTACTTGAAGAAGGAATATACGTAAATCCAGTCGTACCTCCAGGTGTCCCTCCAACTGAATCCTTGCTCAGAACAAGTTGTATGGCTACACACACTGATGAACACATTGAAAGAGGACTTGAAATATTTAAAAAAGTTGGTAAAAGACTTAATATAATTTAGATTACTTAAAATAGAAAGCAGACTTTATTAATTTACTTTTCTTTTTGTTTAAGTTTGTTTCAAAAGCTTTCCCATAATCTTTTAAACTAAACTTGTGAGTTAAGAGATCTTTTAAATTTATCTTCTTCTCTTTAATAAGATTGATTGCAATTTCATAACATCTTTTCCTTTCTCCCAAAAAATTTTCTGTGCTTGAGGAATTTGTTCCAACGAGTTTAATTTCCCTAAACCATAATAAAGACATATCCATAAAACTCAAAACACCAGAGGTTCCCACTAGTACAACTTTTCCTCCAGGCTTTGTCCATCCAAGAGAACTTTCTATCATGTCTTTACTTCCCGTACATTCGAAAATTAAGTCAAAACCAGAGTTCAGAAACTTTTTTCCTAATATAGGTTTTAAAATCTTAGAATCAGTTATTTCGGCAAATCTTTCTAAATAATTTTCTCTAAGATAAATAACCTCTGCGTATTCTTTTATCCTTTCAGCTTGAAAGTCATATTTACAGAGAGCAAAAACTTTTGCATTACTCTTTAGTGCTTTTAAGGCGATTGCAACACTAATTCCAATAATTCCAGCTCCGATTATTAAAACTTTCTCATTATCGTTAGGGAAATTTCTTAAGACGGGATGAAGGGCAGAGCAAAAAGAATCAATCAAAATTGCCTCTTCGTCAGAGATATCATCATCAAGCTTAAAAGTTTGAAACTCGTGGGCAATAAAGTATTCTCCCCAAGAACCACCTGTTGCCAAACAGGCTCCAATTATTACTCCTTCACTTAACTTTCCCTTCTCTGCAAAATTTAAACATCTTGAATATTCTTCCTTTTTACAATTTTCGCATAAATTAACTATTTCTTTTGCTTTACAAGAAAGAACTGGATCAACTATAACTCTATCTCCCTTTGCAAACCCCTCTACATCATTAGATAACTCCCATATAACCCCCACGTTTTCATGGCCTATCACAAAGGGAGAAGACGAATAGGGTGATAAAAGTGGTGAATCTTTTAAAGTTATAAGATTTATATCACTTCCACAAATTCCCCCATAAGTTGTTTTTATTTTTAAGAATTTCCCGGGAGGTAATTTAGGTTCCTCAATATCAACGTATCTTACACAGGAAAAAATGCTCCAATAAAAGGATCTATTAAGTTTACCTAAGATTTTAGTAAGAACGTAGCGCGGAATACTCTCCTTAAAAACTATTGCCTTCATTTATGAAACTAAAATAAATAGTGAGGATTAAAAAGTATTATTACTATTGACAGGGTAAGGTAGAAAAAGTATATAAGGAAAAGGGGAGTTTCTTCAAATTTTTTTCTTAGAGACAAAACTAAACTTAAGGATCCTAAGATTGATGATAAAAGATAAAAGACCGGTTTAGATAAAATTATTGCAACAAGTAAATAGGTAATAAGTAAGGAAATACCAGCAAAAAGAGGAGCCTTTTTTTCTCCAGCCAGAACTGCTAAGGTCTTTATGTTTTGAATTTTATCACCTTCAAGGTCAAGAACATCTCTAAAATTCATAGCAAATGGGAAAGCTAGCAGAAACACTAGGTATAGCTTTACTGGAAAATTCTTTAAATAGTATTTTTCTTCAATAACAGAAAAACCATATAGGACAGTAAACAAAGCTGCAAGTGAAAGTATTATGATTGAAACAGGATATACTCTTTTTAATCTTATGGGAGGAAAACTGTAAATCACCTGAAGAAAATGTAAAACTAAAAGATTTACAAAAGAGTAAATGTTAATTAAAATTGAGAAAAATAATGATATAAACATAAACAGAAGACCATAGCGGAAATAGCTCTTTTTTTCAACCAAATTCAAAGTAAGAGGCGTTCTTTTAGAATTTCTTCTATCACCCTCAAAGTCGTAAATATCGTTAAATACAAGAGAGGAATAAAATGCAAGAATTATAGCTAAAATTGAAAGAAAAAAGCTAAAGAAGTCTATTTGAACTATAGGAATTTTTTCTCTAATAAGAGCAAGAGTATAACCCCCAACACATAAAAGAAAGTAGTGAATCTGCAGATTAATCCTTTCTTTATAAAAGTAAGTTTTTATTATTTTAAAAAGAACCATTAGAGATTTAAAAAGTATTTCCCGTTTTCTATGCTCCTTTTATCTAATCTTTTAAGACCTATTTCTCTTGCGTACTCTACTACTTCCCAAAATTCTCTTAGCTTTGGTCTTCTTGAAATTTCTGGATAGTTTTTTGCCTTATACTCCGGTCTATATTGAGCCATTATATTTATAAAAGTATTTTCAGAAATTTCATCCCTAATCCACTTTAAGATTTTCTTACTTTCTTCAACAAGATTGGGCATAACAAGGTGTCTCAATAAGATTCCCCTTTTTGCAATACCATACTCATCAAGAACAAGATCTCCCACCTGTTTGTGCATAGTTTTTATCGATCTTCTTGCAACTTCTGGATAATCAGGAGCTAAAGAGTATTTTCTTGCGCTCTCTTTTTCCCAAAATTTAAAATCTGGCATGTAAATATCTACTATTCCTTCCATTAGCTCCAGAGACTCCTCTGAATCATAGGAACTTGTGTTATAAACTATTGGAACATTTAAACCCATTTCTATTGCAAAAGGTATTGCTTCCATTATTTGGGAGACAACATGTTCAGGTGTAACAAAATTTATATTGTGGCAGCCCTGCTCTTGAAGGTAAATCATAATTTTTGCGAGTTCTTTTGGTTTTACCTCATAGCCTCTCACATTTTGTGATATATCCCAGTTTTGGCAGAAAACACACTTTAAATTACAACCTGAAAAGAATATTGTTCCAGAACCATTTACGCCCCTTAAAACGTCCTCTTCTCCAAAGTGTGCAAATGCTGATGATACTACAGCGTATCTTCCTATTTTACAGACACCTTTTTCGTTATCTAATCTTTTTACTTTACATCTTCGTGGGCAAACTCGACAAGGCTTTTCAAGAAGGGAAAGTGCCTTTTCTACTTTCTCCTTTAACTTTCCCTCTTCTTTTAATCTTAAATAACAAGGCTCAAAATCTTTTGACCTTATCAAAAACTTCATAGTCTATTATACACCTTTTTATTAGAATTATTCTCTTTTCCTGTGTTAAAATCAATCATGAAGTTTTCATTTCTTGAACGAATCCTTTTTCTACTAATTTTTATAATTTCATTCATCTTTTTTATAAGGTCCTGTTTTATAAGATATAGTATTGTGCTAAAAGGTGAGAAAAAGCCAAAAATAAGACTTTTAGACGGCCTTTCAAGAGTTTTAGCCTATGTTTTCACTCAGTTTACTGTTATAAGGCAAAGACCTCTACCTGGTATTTTTCATTTTTTTGTTTTTTGGGGATTTTTTGTGTTTCTACTTTCAACAATCGATATGATTTTTCACATATACGGCCTTCCATCCTTTATTGAAATAAACTATCTTACCTTTTATCGCTTTCTCCTTGATCTCTTTGCTCTTTTTGTCATTATAAGCGTCATTGGCTTTTTTATAAGAAGATTTTTATTAAAACCTGAAGCCATAATAAAACCAAAACCCGAAAATGAAGTTATTCTTTACGGAAAGGCTCAAAAAAGTCCTCAACTTGAATCTTTTTTAATTCTGAGTCTAATTTTTCTGCTAATGATAACATATCTTCTTGAATCTTCATCTGCCACAAAGTTAGGTGAAAGGACAGAACAAGGTAGGTGGTTCTCACTCCTTTTTTTAAACCTTGTGCCTGCAAATATTACTTTCTGGAAATTTAGCTACTTTTTACACCTTTTACTTGTTCTTATCTTTCTTAATTTAATTCCCCACTCAAAACACTTTCATATTATAAACGGTATAATAAATGTATTCCTCTATGATTTAAAATCCTATTCTTACATTGACAAAATTGATTTTAGTAGAGAGGATACTAAGTTTGGATTTATTAAAATTAGTGATATTAATTTTAGTGAAAGATTAGACGCCTTTTCATGTGTTGAATGTGGTAGGTGTCAAGATGTTTGTCCTGCCTATTTATCTGGATCTTCTCTTTCACCAAAATATTTAGTAATTAACACAAGAGAGCTTCTACTAAAGGTAGGTTTAAAAAAGAAAGGGGAGATTTCTGAAAGAATTAAGGTTAACGTTATATCAGATGAAGCACTGTGGGCTTGTACAACCTGTGGAGCCTGTATGGAAGCTTGTCCGTTAGATATAAAGCACATACCTTATATAATCAATCTAAGAAGAGGAGAAGTTTTATCAGAAGGTAAATTCCCAACTGAACTTTCCTTTTTTTTCAAAAATATGGAACAAAAGCAAAATCCATGGGGTTTTTGGAAAGAAGATAGAGTAAAATGGATGGAGGGATTACCTATTAAAAAAGCTTCTGAAAAGAAAAGTTTTGAGTATCTTTACTTTGTTGGATGTGCCTCAAGTTTTGATGAAAGGCTCAAAAATATTGCAAGAAGTGTAGTAAAAATTTTGAATGATTTAAATGTTGATTATGCTGTTTTAGGTGAAGAGGAAATATGTAATGGGGATCCTGCAAGGAGAGCTGGAAACGAATACTTATTTCAGATTATCGCTGAAACAAACGTAGAAATTTTTAACAAGTATCAGTTTGATAAAATAATTGTTCACTGTCCCCATTGCTACAATGTTTTTAAGAATGAATATCCTGATTTTGGCTTTAAAAAAGAGGTAATTCACGTCACTGAATTTTTATATGAACAAATTAAAAACAGAAAATTGAATTTAGAGAAAGAGAATAAAATATTTACTTTTCACGATCCTTGTTATCTTACAAGACATAATAAGATTTATAAGGAGCCTAGAAATTTGATAAATTCTATAGGAAAATTAAGGGAGCCTAAAAATAGGGGATCTTTTTCTTTCTGCTGTGGTGCTGGCGGTGCGAGAATGTGGATGGAAACCAAAAAGGGTAAAAAAGTAAATATAGTAAGAATGAAGGAGTTAATGGATCTTAATGTTAAAGATATTTTAGTCTCTTGTCCTTTCTGTTTAAGAATGTTAGAGGATGCTAAAAAAGACTTAGGAGCCGATGATTTCCAGATTATGGATATAACAGAATTAGTAGCTTCAGATCTTTTGCATATTTAAATCTTCTTGATCTTAAAATAATAACTATGGAATTAGCATTAAAAGAACTTTTGACAGAAAAAGCTTTAGCAGTGCGAAGAAAGATTATAAAGATGCTTTATAAAGCTGGAAGTGGCCATCCTGCAGGCTCTCTTTCTCTAGTAGAAATTCTTGTAACTCTTTATTTTGGAGACATTTTAAGATATAGAGAAGATGATCCCTTTTGGCCCGATAGAGATAGGTTAATACTTTCTAAAGGGCACGGTGTTCCCTCTCTATACTCTGTCTGGTCAGAGATAGGTTGGATCCCTGAGTATATGCTTTGGACTCTAAGAAAATTAAACTCACCTTTACAAGGTCATCCTGATAGAAGAAAGTTACCCCTTCTTGAAATTTCATCAGGTTCACTTGGTCAAGGTTTATCTGTCGGTATAGGTATGGCACTAGCTGGGAAGATTGACAAGAAAGACTATAGGGTTTATGTAATAATGGGTGACGGTGAGATGGAGGAGGGCCAGGTTTGGGAAGCCGCTATGTTTGCTGGATTTCATAAATTAAATAACTTAACAGCTATAGTTGATTATAATAAATTTCAACTGGATGGACCCGTAAGAGAGATTTTAGATATAGAACCCTTAGCTGATAAGTGGAAAAGTTTTGGCTGGGAAGTTTTTGAGGTTGATGGTCACTCCTTTGAGGAACTAAAAGATGTTTTTGATAGGATTAAAGAGAATAATTTTATAAAGCCACAGTGTATAATAGCACACACTGTGAAAGGAAAGGGGGTTTCTTTTATGGAAAATAATAACGAATTTCATGGAAGAGCACCAACCAAAGCAGAGGCTTTAAAGGCTTTAGAAGAGCTTGGAGAAATATATCCAGATATCTGAATTTTATGATGAGAGAATTTAAATTAGGAAAGCCTACAAGAGCTGCATACGGAGAAACTCTTGTCGAAATAGGCGAAGAAATAGAAGAAATTGTTGTCCTTGATGCTGATCTTTCAAAATCGACTCACACATACCTTTTTGCTAAAAAATTTCCAAATAGGTTTTATAATTTTGGGATAGCTGAGGCAAATATGGTAAGTGCTGCAGCGGGACTGGCAAGGTGTGGTAAAATTCCTTTCTGTTCGTCCTTTGCCTGCTTTATGATAAATAAAGCCTACGAACAAATTAAAATTTCTGTTGCAGGTAGTGGTCTTAACGTTAAATTCGTTTCCTCTCACGGAGGAATTTCAGTAGGTGAAGATGGTTTTACCCAGCAAAGCGTCGAAGATATTGCTCTCATGTGTACCTTTCCTGGTTTTACAGTTGTTGCACCCTGTGATGAAGTTTACACAAGATGGTTAATAAAAGAAGTAGCTAAAAGAGAGGGACCATGCTATGTAAGAACTCAAAGACCAAGCGCTCCTATTATTTACGAAAATAAACCTGAATTTAAATGGGGAAAATACATTAAGCTTGAGGAGGGAGAAGATGTAGCGATTTTTAGCTATGGTTTAACTGTTGCGGAAGCATTAAAAGCTCACGATCTTCTAAAAAAAGAGGGCATAAAAGCTTCAGTTTACGATGCTCCCTTTATTAAACCTTTAGATGAAGAGACAATAATAAACGTGGCGAAAAGTGTAAGAAAAATTGTAGTGGTGGAGGAACATTTAAAGGATGGTGGGCTTGGTTCAAGAATAGCGACCTTTTTAGCCGAGAACTTTCCTGTTCCTATGAAAATTTTGGCTATAGAAGATACATACGGTGAATCAGGTAAACCTGAAGAGCTTTTCGAAAAGTTTGGAATCTCCTATAGGAGAATATTTAAAGAAGTTCTAAAGTTTATAAAAAGTTCTTAAATTTTACAAATCTGCCGATGAAATTTTATATCTTAATCTCAATCCTTTCACTACTTGGCTTAGTATTGATTTTCTTTTTTTTAAGAAAATTAATTCTGAAAACTCTCGATAAAATAGAAAAATGTGTACCTCCTGAACTTTGTGCTCCACTAAAAAGAATTCTGAAAAGATGGATTTTAATTTTTTTAATTCTTATCGTACTTATTGTGTTACACTTTATTATAGCCTTTTCAAAGCTAAAAACAGAGATCTCTAATTTCTTACACAAGCTTCTAGTTTCTCTTTATATACTTTTTGGTACGATTGCTTTTATGGACTTTGCTTCAATATTTCTGAAAATTTATACAAGAAAAATAAAAGAAGCTTTACCTTCAGTTTCAATTCTTGAGAATATAGTTAAAATATCCATCCTTATAGTAGGGTTACTTATACTTCTTCATTTTTGGGGTATATCGATTTTACCCATAGTTACGGCATTAGGTATAGGTGGAATTGCGGTTGCTCTTGCTCTTCAAGATACACTCTCAAATCTCTTTGCTGGCTTTCACATAATTATTTCTAAACATATAAGACAGGGTGATTATGTTAGACTCGCATCGGGTGAAGAGGGGTATGTTTTAGATATTAACTGGCGAAACACCGTGATAAAAAGCCTGCAAAATAACCTGATTATTGTTCCAAACTCAAAGATTTCTTCTACTATTGTTACTAACTTTCACTTGCCCGAAAAAGATCTTTTTTTGACTATTCCTGTAAGCGTTAGCTTTGATAGTGATCTAAATAGGGTTGAAAAATTAACAGTAGAAGTGGCAAAGGAAGTTCTGAGGGAGTTTTATAAAAAAGACGAAAATTTTGAGATTTTTATAAGATATAACTCTTTCGGTGAATATGGAATCAATTTTAACATATTTGTGAAAATAAAAGAGTTCTCTCATCAATTTTTAATAAGACATGAGATAATTAAAAGACTCAATGAGAGATACAAGGAAGAAAAAATTATTATACCCTATCCGATCAGAAAAATTTATATTGAGGAAAGAGAAAAAATCAGTTAATAATTCTAAATATTTCTATTTCGTCACATTCAAATATTTTTTCGAAAAAGTTTTTATTTTCTATAAGATCTAGGGTATATCTACTTGCTTTTTTCCTAAATTCTTTAGTAACGACGATCAAGAGAAAATTTTCTTTTTTAAGTCCAACAATGTCAAGAGAGTCTAACCATTTTTTGTATTTAGTTGTATCGCTTAAAGGTAATATAATTTTGAGATATCTATTATATCGTGATGAACCTTCAACACAGAAACCCGAAAAGATCATGAATCCGTCTTTTTCTTTTTCAAATATTTTTATTTTTTCTCTTTTATCTGAAAAATTCTTTCTTATAAAATTAATTGCTTCAATTTGACAGTCTGAAAGTTTAAATTTCCATTCACCCGTAGCTGCATAGCTATAAAACCTTATATTTAGGATTGATTCAAGAAAAATTAAAAATGACAAGGCTACTAAAAAGACGAGAGAGAGAGTTCTATTTTTTATTTCTTTTATTTTTTCAAAAGTAAGATAAATAAAGGGGGTACCAAAAAGTCCAATTAGGCTTGCATAGCGATGTGTAAAGGGTGTTTCCCCATAGCTTAAAATGTGTGGAAATATAGCTCCAGTTAAGCTGAAAACAAATAAAACCAAATCACTATCAACAAATTTTGATTTTTTTAGATAAAAATAAAAACCTAAAAAGAGGACAAAAGTTACAAAAAAGTATTCAAAGAAAACAAGAGATGGAGAGTGCAAAAGTGTTTGAGCAAATAAACGTACTCTAATTCCTGGAATTGCTGAGGATAGCTTGATTGAGTTATAAATATAGTCGTTAAGAATTAAAAGTACAAGCATCGTAAGAAAAGAGTAGAAAATTACTTTTCTGTATTCTTTTTTTATAAATATTATAAAAAGTGGCAAAGTAACAATAGGAAAATATGCAAAGTTGCAAAAGGATAAGAAACCAAGAATTGTTCCTATTACTAGTCCTCTGTATATGCAGAAGTTGCCTTTCTGATTGAAAAGAATGAAGAATATCAAAAGTAAAGAGGGTAAACCAACAAAAGTTGGTGTATGAAATAGATAGTAAAATATCGAATAACTCGGGGTAAGAGTCGAATATGTATATTTTCCGTACAAAAACATCTCTACTATATTTTCTAATCTATTATTTTTGAGAAAGTGAAGTAGTGTATGCAACCATCTTGAAGAGGATAAAAGAATAGAAAAGAGAAAAATGTATAGGGGAGATCCTATATGTGAAGTAAATTTTGAAAAAAATTTATAAAGAAGTATTACGAAGGGGAAAAAGTGAATTGTTGCAAAAATTAAGGAACTTTCCCATGCTTCAAGTCCTGTAAAAAAAGAGTATCCCGCTAATAGGACATCTGAATAAAAGTGATAAAATATTTTTTTAAATTGGAAAAGAGGGAAGGTGTAAATATCACCCCCGTTTATAATATGATAAGCATAAGAATAGTGTAATATCTCATCTCTGATAGAACTCATTTCAAAAAGGATATAAGCAAAAAGAACAAAAAGAAGAGAAATAATCAAGAAGAAAAATTTGTTAGAAATTTTTAATTCAATTTTTTTTAAAAAAAATTCGGTTATGTTTGTGATAGAAAATATTAAAAATGCTGAGATACTCGATAGTAAAATAAAAATGTAGTTTGAGATTGAAAGAGAAAGGAAAAATTTTGAAATAAAAAAAGAGACAATAAGCACATAAATAGAATAACCAAAAGTATAGGAAAACAGGAAAATTGTGAGTGCGTCTTCACCTTTTAATAAGGGGTAAATAAGTGAAAAACCTTTAAAAAACAAAAATAAGGGAAATAGTATAAAATTGATTTGATTTTTAAAAAAAATCAGAGAAAAAGCAGAAAATAAAAGAAGCGATAAAACTAACTTTTTAATTTTCTCTAAGTTTATATATGCGGATATCATCACACTCAAAAATTTTTTCAAACAAATTCTTGTTTTCTATAAGACTTAAAGTATATTGACTTGCCTTCTTTATAAAATCATCGGTAACTACTATGAGAGAAAACCCATTTTTTCTGAATTCATCTATATTTAGTGAATCTAAAAATCTTTTATGCAAAATTGTATCTTTGTAAGGAGTTATAATTTTTAGATAAGAATTATAAACCCATGATCCCTCAGTAAAAAAGCCTGAATAAATCATAAAGGGATCAGAGTCTCTTTCAAATATTTTAATTTTTTCTCTATCTTTACTAAATTTTTCCCTCACAAAACTTATGGCCTTTTTTTCACAACTTGTCAAAGAGAATTTCCAATCTCTTTTTACAGCGTAGGTGTAGAATTTAATTTCTAATAAGAATCCGAAAAAGATAAACAGAGAAATGAATACAAAAAGCAAAATAGAGATTTTTCTGTTTTTTAATTCAAAAATTTTTCTTAAAACTAAATAAATAAAGGGGGGCCCAAACAAACTTATTAGTTGAATATATCTCATTAAAAAGGGGGTGTCCCCATAACTAAATAAATGAATAATTAAAACTCCAAGTAGTGGAAGAATTAACAAAAATATATCAATTTCTAAAATTTTTTTTCTTTTTATGAAAAAATAAATACCAACAAAAAGTATAGCAGTGATAAAAAAGTATTCAAAAAATACCAAGGAAGGAGAATGGACAAGAGTATGCGCTAATGGACGAAATCTAATCCTTGGAAGAGCTGAAGATAGTGTTATTAGATTAAATATGTAATTGTTAAAAATTAAGAAGATAAGCGCCGTTAAAAATGAACAAAATAAAGCTTTTCTATATTCTCTTTTTATTAAGAAAGTAACAAATAGGGGAATCGTTATTATTGGGAAAAAGGCAAAGCTACAGAAAGATAAAAATGAAAGAGTTATACCTATAATTATCCCCTTGTAAAAGTCATTAACAGTTCTATTAAAAAGAATAAAAAATATTAAAAGTAACGACGGTAAACCAACAAATGTTGGTGAATGAAAAGAGAAGTAAAAGATAGAATATTTGGGTGTTACACCAGAATATACGTATTTTCCATATTTAAAAATTTCTATTATTCCATTTATATCGCCTATTTTTATAAAGTGAAGAATTGAATGAATCCATCTTGAAGAAGCTAAAAATGTTGCTACTAAAAATATTAAAAGGGGTAAGCCAAAATGAGAGGTAAATTTTTTATAAAATTTGTAAAGAAGAATTATAGTGGGAAAAAAATGAATAATTGCAAAAATTATTGCACTTTCCCATGCCTCTTTTGAAGAAAAAAAAGAGTAACAGGAAAGTAAAATATCTGAATAAACTTGATAAAATATAGGTTCATTCCAAAAAAGTGGATAAGTAAAAATGTTACCACCATTTATAACGCTATAAACATAAGAATAATGAAGATATGAGTCTCTAATTGAATTCATTTCTAAGAGAAAATATAAAAACAAGCAGAAAAGTAATGAGATAACCAAGAAAATTCCAACATTTTCCCTTTGTATAACAATTTTCTTCCATAGTGGCCTTTTAAAATCAGAAAAAATGATGGACAAAAGTACTATAAAAGCTGATAACAAAAGGAAAGTATAATTAGCTATCTTAAACTTAAGCGATAGTTTAGTTATAAAAATTGAAACAAAAAGTACATAGAAACTGTATCCAAATGTAAAAGATAAAAGTAAAGTTGTCAAAAGATCTTCAGACTCAAGTATAAAATGCAAAAGCACGAAACCTAAAACAAAAAGCAAAAGGGGAAAAGTTATAAAATTCCAAAGCCCTTTTGTGAAAATTAAAATTAAAACAAGAGTGATATAACCTAAAAAGAGTAAAAATTTAAGCCTCATTTTTCAATTTATAGATTTCAATTATTTCCCCAACCTTCAATTTTATAACCCTTATTTTATTATAGTTTTTGATAACATAGTCAAATATTTTATCTTTACTCCAATCTTTTGGGTAAACCAAATTTATCTTCTGTATTATATACTCTATTCTCTTTTCTTTTATATCTTTTATAATTCTCTCTTGAATTTCTATTGGAAAATTTGGCTCTATAAAGTCTCTGTAGACTGGGATTTCCACCTTAAAGAGAAAATAAAAAATTGCTCCATTATCTAAGAAAAAGACTTTTTTATCCTTTACTTCCTCATCTAAAAATTTTTTAAGCTCTAAATACCCTTTTTTTTCACCTTCTTCTACAAAAACTTTAGCTCGCTCTAAATTAAGAAAACTTTTTTTTGTTGTAAAAACGTAATGAATGTGTGTTAGAGCCCTTAGTATTAAATATAAAAATAAAAAATTCACAAAAACTCTAAGAGAATTTTTTATAATTAAATTCTCAACAGCAGGGATTTTTTTAACGAGTTTAAAAAAAAGCACATAGCTAAATGGCAAAAAACTAAAACATCTAAGGACATCAGGACCTTGTATTAACATCGAAAGATACTGAAAAACGCTAGTTAATAATAAAACTATAATCTTTTTTTCTCTCTCCAAAAAAAGAGGAGTTAAAATAAAAGTAAATATTGGCATAAAAAAGTTAAAAAAAGTTATAAAAATTTTCCAAAATTTTTTTATGTCTAAAATAAAAATAGAAAGAAATGTTGATTTTATGATATTTAAATAATTAAACCAGTCATTGTTATAACTCCATTGTGACTGTGTATAACTTCCGGTTAAAACAATTAGATGGAAGTTTTTTATGTAATCATCCAAAACTCCCTGAAAAAAAAGTAATGTGCTCCAAAAAAGAGTAACCAATAAAACTCCTAATAGGTATAGTATAGTGTCTTTGTAGCTTTTTAGAAAAAAGTAAAGAAATATAGAAGTACTTATAGCTAAAAAAAGACCATAATTTTGCATGTTGAAAATGTTTAAACCTGTAAATACTCCTGAGAGAAAGAGATTAAGGCTTTTTCCATTTTTTATATAATTGATTAGGAAAAATATTGAAAAAACATTCAAAAAGGAAGTGTACCATCTTAGAGATGGAATAATTAACTTAAGAGTAATTAAATTCAAAACAAAGAAAAATATCATTATTTTTGAGTTTCTACTACTTAAAAACTCTTTGGAAATCTGAAAAAGAAGAAGAATCTCAATTGATATTAAAAAAGACGTGAATATTCTCACAGTTAGAAGATTTTGAGGAAAAAACTTTAAGATGGGGTAATTTATATAAAAGGAAAAGGGACCCCAAAACTCAAAAAGTTCTTCATAGATTTTACCACCCTTTAACATAAATAAAACAGCATTCAGCGGGATACCTTCATCATCCGTAATGTCTGAAAAAAGAGAAAATAAAGAAATTGTTAAAAATACAGGAATAAAAATTAAAAAATTTACTAGTAATTCTCTTTGCTTAAAGTTCACTTTATATAGGCAATTCCACTTTTCTCTTTTTGATGATACTATAGGCTTTTTCTGGGTTTTCTACAATGATTAAAAATAAAGCCTCCTTACCATCTGCAATTTCCATAACAAACTGAATCGCCTCTTCCTCGTTTTTCTTTATAAAAATCCTCTCCATAGGTATTCCATTTTTTAAGAGAACTCTTTTAAAAATTTCCGGAACCTCTAAGGGCTTTCTCCCCCTTAAATCCTCATCATCCCTTAATATATAAAAATCAGCCCTCCCCTTTGATGCAATATCTGCCATCTTTTCAATATATATATCCTTTCTATCACCAGGAGCCGCTAAAACACATATTTTTAATTCAGATGGAAGAAGATTAAAAAGAGAAAAGATATTTTCGTAAGCTGCTGGATTATGAGCATAATCTAAGATAATTTTCCACTTTCCTATTGAAATAAAGTTCGCTCTTCCTGGATTTTCATTAAAATCAGGATAAAATCTTCTAAGTCCTTCAGCTATTGTCTCTATCGAAACTCCAGATAGAAACGTTATAAGAGTTGAAGCAAGAGCATTTTCAATATTAAATTTAGCCTTACCCCCAAAAGAACTAGGCATATCAATAACATCAATCACAGGAATCCTTAAATCTCCCTTTACAATATATATTGTTCCATTTTGTAACAAAGTGCCTATTCCACCTCTATCACAATGTTCTCTAAAAAAGTCATTTTCTTCTATACAGAAAAAAGCCTTCCTTGCCTTAGTCCTATCTTGAAGACTTCTAACTAATTTATCACAGGCATTTAATACCGCAAAACCATTTTCCATAACAGTTTCTATAACAACTGACTTTACCTCTGCCATCTCCTCAACTGTTTCAATTCCCCTTAAACCAAGGTGATCTTCAGAAACGTTCAAAATTGCTCCAATATTTGCCTTATCGTAACCTAGGCCCTCTCTTAATATCCCCCCTCTTGCGGTCTCAAAAACTGCCACCTCAACCGATGGGTCTTTTAGGATTAATCGTGCACTCCAGGGGCCAGTCATGTCACCCTTTACAATTAAGTCATTCCCTATATATATACCCTCCGTCGTTGTAAAACCGACTCTTTTACCTGATAGCTTTAAAATTTGAGCAACCATCCTTACAGTTGTAGTCTTTCCATTTGTTCCTGTGATTGATATAATAGGGATTCTTGCCTCCTTTCCTGGAGGGAAAAGCATATCTAAAACATAAGAACTAACATTTCTTGGTTTTCCCTTCGAAGGATATACGTGCATTCTAAATCCAGGTGCAGCGTTTACCTCTACAACTTTTCCGTTGGTTTCAAAGAGTGGTTTTGTTATATCTTCACTTATAAAATCAATTCCTGCAATATCAAGCCCTATTATTCTTGCAACTCTTTCTGCTAAATTTAAATTTGTGGGATGAGCAATATCCGTTACATCCTCTGCCTCTCCCCCAGTTGACAAATTTGCCGATGTTTTAAGATATAAAATTTCACCTTTGGGCAAAACTGAGTCAAGTGTTAACTTTTTCTTCTTCAATATTTCCATTGTCATCTCATCAATTTTAATTTTTGTTAGCGGCTTTTCATGACCTATACCTCTTCTTTCGTCTTTATTAACTTCATCAATTAGCTCCCTAATTGTTCTTTTTCCATCACCTATCACATGAGCAGGTGTCCTTTGGGCACAGGCTACTGCTTTTCCATTTATTACTAAAATCCTATAATCTTTTCCACTTACAAGCTCCTCTATAATTATTTCATTTGAATATTTTTTTGCATATTTAAAGGCCTTTTTAAGTTCCCTTAAATTATTTACACCTACCGTAACGCCCTTTCCATGATTTCCATTTACAGGTTTCACAACACAGGGAAAACCAATTTCCTTTACCTTTTCCTTTGCTTCTTCAAAGGATCTTACAACAAGACCCTTTGGTGTGGGTATTCCACAGTCCCTTAGGATTTTCCTTGTAATTTCTTTATCACAGGCAATTTCAACTGCTATATTGGAAGTGTATTCAGTTGTTGTTGCCCATATTCTCTTTGAATTTTTTCCGTAACCAAGCTGCACTAAATTACCCTCGTCCCATAATCTAATGACTGGAATCCCTCTTTTTATTGCTTCATCTACAATTGCCTGTGTTGAAGGTCCAAGTGCCCACTTCTCTCTTATTTCAAGTAGTTCATTTATGTAAGGACTTATATCCGGAATTTCTCCATCGATTAACTTTTCGGTTATCTCTATTGCAAACTCTCCAGCCTTTTTTCCGGCCTCTTCAACAACATAGGAGTAAACAACTGTATAAACGCCCTTTTTCTTATACTCTCTCGTTTTACCAAATGTTGTTTCCATCTTAGCTAAGCATTGTAATTCAAGTGCTATATGCTCAACTAC
>JBCNVI010000004.1:90989-94852 GCA_039630235.1 Candidatus Hydrothermales bacterium
TTTTTCCTCAAGCTCACCTATGTCAAGAAGCATAAAAATACAGGGTTTTCTTAAATGATAGATATTTGGACCCCTCAACGCTCTCAGTTCTAAAATTTTCATATATTTAAACTCTCTCATAAAACAACTACCTCCTTTTTACTCAAATCATAAATACCCCCTGGAGATAAAATATCAACTTTTACATTTTCAGCTCCAAAGGGTTCCCCTGGCCTTTTATCGGGGATATTTGTTCTTTTAATCTCCATGCCATTTACAACAACTACAACCTTTTCTCCAACTACTTCAAATCTATTCTTTTCTACAAAAATTGCTGTGTTTTCTGAAATACCGATTCCAAGTAAAGACGGATTAGTTATAACAACTTGAATAAGTCTTAAGAGTCTACCTCTTTCTGTAAAGTGTGTATCCACTACTACATTTTCAATTAATCCAAGTCCCTTTGTTAGTTCAACGCCACCCTTATATATTCCCTTTTTTGCCGGACCGTCATAAATCATAATATCTCCAAGAAAAGCGGCTCCTGCTGATGTTCCAATTATAGTTACATCTTTTTTTATATTTTTTAAAAAATCGATAAAATCCGTTCCACCAAAGAGTGTAGTAAGCTTTAGCTGGTTTCCACCCGTAAAAAATATTATTTCTGATTCATTTATATTTTTTTCTAACGTTTTAATGTCGATTCTATCCCTGCTATTAGGATATAGGAAACTTAAGATGTTATCTATGCTATATTTTTTGAAAACTTCTTGATAGTAAAAGTAAGTTTTTAAGGGATCCTCAGAAGCATAGGGTAATATCAAAACTTTTCCCCCCTTATACTCCCCCGCAATCCTTTTGAAGATCAGAGAGTTTTTCTTCACGTTCCCGCCAGTTAAGATCAATTTTTTCATAGATTTATTATAATGCAAAGAAAGCTTATATTAAAATGACTAATTTTTCACTTATTTAAAACTTCTCTTCTTTTCCATAAAAAAATATAGCAGGATAAATTAAAAGTTCCATCAAAAAGGATGAAATTAAACCTCCTACCATTGGTGCGGCAATTCTTTTCATTACATTTGCACCTAACCCATGACTTTGCGCCCACATAATAGGTAAAAGCCCAACAAATGTGGTTAAAACTGTCATAACTTTAGGTCTTATCCTTTTTACAGCACCATTATATATAGCCTCCTTTAAATCTAAAAGGTTTTTTAGCCTACCCTTCTTTTTAGCCTCTCTGTAAGAAAGATCTAAATAAAGAAGCATAAAAACTCCGGTTTCAGCATCCACACCCAAAGGGGCAATTATTCCAACTAAGACTCCAACACTTAAATTATATTTAAGCAAAAAAAGTAACCAAATGGCACCTATCAGAGAAAAGGGAACAGCAAGTAGAACTATTAGGGTTTTAATATATGAACCAGTATTAATATAAAGAAGAATAAAAATTAAAAAGATAGTTAAGGGAAGCACAATAAGCATTTTCTTTTTGACTCTTTCTATATATTCGTATTGCCCACTAAACTTAACTGAATAACCTGCTGGTATTTCCAAATTTTCTCTTAAAATTTTCTTTGCCTCCTCAATATAACTACCAACATCTCTTCCTTTAACATTAATATAAACATAACTTGCAAGCCTGCCATTTTCGTTTCTTATCATTGATGGGCCTTCCTTAAAATACATATCAGCAATTTGCGCAAGAGGTATCTTGGCTCTCTGCTCATTTTTTATATAAATTCTTTTTATCTTTTCTACATCCTGTCTAAAATCATAGGGATAGCTGATGTTTAATGGGAACCTCTCCCTTTTTTCAATTACATAAGTTATGTTTTCTCCTCCCAAGGCTGAAATTAGAGTCATATGAAAATCCTCAACTTTAAGTCCATATCTTGCTAGTTCCTCCCTTTTTGGATTTATCTCCAAAAAATAGCCACCAGTTAACCTTTCAGCATATATACTTTGAGTCCCCTTCAAACCAGAAAGGAGTTCTTATACCTGTTGTTATCATCTCTAATCTGCCTTTAACCGGTATCGTCCATCCGTTAACTTGACCAGGAATACTAAGCTCTTTATCCATCTCCTCTATTAGCTCTTCTAATGAAATTCTATCGGGCCATATTATCCTAAAGGGGGGCTTTAAAAATTCAGGTAAAATATTACTATACCATCTCTTTTTTTCTCTCCATTTATCTTGGGGTTTCAATATAATTACGGTTTCAATCATTGACAGTGGGGCAGGATCTTTAGAAGTTAGAGCTCTTCCCACTTTACCAAAAACTCTTTAATAATTTTATCTTGCAAAATAAGGAGTTTTTTGGCCTCTGTTATTGATATACCAGGATAAGTAGTTG
Source organism: Candidatus Hydrothermales bacterium (assembly GCA_039630235.1). Taxonomy (NCBI): domain Bacteria; kingdom Pseudomonadati; phylum Caldifarciminota; class Caldifarciminia; order Caldifarciminales; species Caldifarciminales bacterium. Next base: position 93,329 of record JBCNVI010000004.1, read on the forward strand.
GCATATATAAAATTGAACCTTCATTTAATGACGGCATAAACTCACTTCCCAGAGACAAAAATACCGGAATAGTTATCAAAAACAAAATTATAGCAACAGATAAAACTAATAGGGGTCTTTTTAGCACAAACTCAGTTATTGGCTTATAAATCTTAAATAAAAGTCTTGATAATGGGTGAGTTTCTCATCCCTTATTTCTCCAACAAGGATCTTATTTAATAACAAATTAAAAAGGGGTATTTATTTTAATTTTTTTGTCCTGATTAAAGCTGTAATTAATGCAGGTGTTAAGGTAATTGCAGGGATTGCTGAAAAGAACATAACAAAGATTTTAGCATATGCTAAAGGTTTAAAAAGTCTTCCTTCTATAGATTCAAGTGCAAGAACGGGTATAAAAGAAATAGCCATCACAAGTAGTGTAAAAAATGAAGGTCTTGCCACTTCCTTAATAGCATTTATAATTAAATCATCAGGAATATTTGATTTATCACTATAAGTTGATATTTTTTTATGAACATTTTCTATTATAGCTACTGTTGCATCAGAGAGCGCCCCAAGTGTAATTGCTATCCCACCAAGACTCATAATGTTTGATGTAACTTTTAAGTAATAAAGGGGAATAAATGAAAGAACAACTGAAATAGGTAAGGTAATTATAGGACTAACAGAGGAGGGTATATGAAGTAAAAAAATTATTATTACTAAACTTACTACAATCTTTTCTTCGATAAGTTTTCTTTTTAAAGTGTCTATTGCTTTTAGGATAAAATCAGATCTATCATAGGTCACAACAAGTTCAAGTCCCTCAGGTAATTTAATTTCTTTAATTTTTTCCTTAATTCTATTTATAACTTCTAAGGCATTCTCTTTATACCTCATAATCACTATACCACCAACTACTTCTCCCATACCATCAAGATCGGCAAGCCCCCTTCTTATATCAGGGCCAAACTTAACTTCAGCTACGTCCCTTATTCTTATGGGAACACCTGAGCTATTTACTTTTATGGCTAAATTTTCTATATCCTTTAATGAATTGATGTATCTCCTTACAGTTATCATATACTCTCTACCTGAAAATTCAACAAGTCTTGCGCCAGTTTCTAAGTTAGACCTTTTTATTACGTCAGCAATATCATTAATTGAAATATCAAAATAGTTTAACTTGTTAGGATCAACTATGATCTGATACTGTTTTACAAAGCCGCCGATTGAAGCTACTTCAGCTACTCCCTTTACTGATTGAGGTTCATATTTAAGATAAAAGTCTTGAAAGGCTCTTATTTCTTCTAGTGAGTATTTTCCGCTTTTATCTAAAAGAGCATACTGAAAGATCCATCCAAGTCCAGTTGCATCTGGCCCTATTTCAACTTCTGCATCAACCTTTAAATCAGTGATAACTTTTGATAAATACTCTAAAACTCTCGTACGAGTCCAATATATGTCAGTGTTATCCTCAAATATTACATAAATAAATGAAAAACCGTAGTCAGTTAGAGCTCTTACATCTTTAACCTTGGGAGC
>JBCNVI010000004.1:95205-96362 GCA_039630235.1 Candidatus Hydrothermales bacterium
TAACTGAACTTGATGGTATTACAAGTTTCTCGCCATAATCTATTTTTATCTCTAAATTTACAAATTTGTTCGGCTTTAGCAGATAATCTTTATTTAAAACCTCTATAACAATTCTATTTGTCCTTTTCTCAGGATTTAAGTAAGGGTAAATATACTTTACTTTTCCTTTAAGAGTTAAATTTGGATTATAGAGAAAGCTTATAGGAACTTCATAACCTTCTTTAATTAGACTTCCCTCATACTCGTATATTTCTCCTAAGATCCATACTTTTTTAAGGTCCACTATTTTAAATAAGGGGAGTCCTGGTTCTACTTTCATTCCTTCAAATATATTTTTCTCTATAATGAAGCCCTCATAGGGAGAATAAAAACTTATAATTGGACTTACCCTTTTGTCTTTAACAATCTTTTCTATTTGGAATTCTCTAATACCAAGAAGTAAAAGCCTATGTTTAACGTTTTTAAAAAGGGAGGTATCTTCTTTTTCTATAGATAAAAGAAGTTCATTAAAATTTTGGTAAAGTTCAGGTGAGTAAATTTCAAAGAGTTTACTATCCCTTTGAATAAATTTTCCCTCAAAGTTTGTATAGAGTTTTTCTATCCAACCGCCAAATTTTAGATTTACTTCAAAAATTCTCCTTTCATCATAATCTATTTTACCGTAAGTTCTTATAATTTTTGTTAGATTTCTTTTCTTTACGGTATCCCTTTTAATACCAATCAAAAGCTCCTTGTGAGGAGATATTTTGATTCCCTGTTTATCCTTAATTTCTTCCTCATAGGGTTCCCACCTATTGTTTCTAAAAATCATTTTTCTTTCTACTAACTTCATATAACAGATGGGACAATCTCCCTTTTTTGTCTCAATTATTTGAGGGTGCATAGGACGAGTAAAAAGTGTCCTAATTTCACCTTCCTTTGGTTTTCCTCTTCCCTTTTGCAGTTTGAAAGAAAAGTCAAAAATATTAAAAAAAGCAAAAGAAAATTTCTCATATTTTACCTCCTGTTAATTTTTTAATCTTTGATCTTATCTTTAAAATTTCTTTTAAATTTTCAAGGTAATCTAATTTTATTTCGTAAAATAATCTTTGGGAATCAAGAAAGGAGGAAATATCAATTTTGGAAGTTATAAAAGCCTTTTCTTGTGAAAAGAAGCT
>JBCNVI010000004.1:96734-99065 GCA_039630235.1 Candidatus Hydrothermales bacterium
AAAATTTAAATCTTCAAATTCTATTTTTTCTGTTTCATCTGGTATTTTCTCTTTATTTAATAGTGTCTTTAGTCTTTCTTTAATCTTAATTCTTTCTGATTCATTTAAAAGAATCTCATATTTTAATCTTTCAAGTTCAAGGTTAACTTTTAGGATATCATTTGTTGTTGACAGGCCGGTTTTAAAATTTTTGATTTTTCATTTAAAAAGGAAAAGATAGTGTTCACTTTTTAATTTATCTTTCTCTAAGAGAAGAAAAGTTAAAAGTTTTGTTGGTAAAGTAATATTTTGTCTTACTGCTATGTTATCTTCCATAAACATTTCCCTTAGTGTTACTTTTGGGCTCTCAGGAAAAAGATTTTTAAGTATACTGAAAGAATATTTTTTCAAATTTTCGTAAGATGACTTAATCTCTAAGTTATTTATAAGCGATGTTGATATAGCATCACTTAACCTCAAGGTATCACAATAAATACTATAGGCTATAGTAATAAAGAATAAAAAAATTTAATTTTCATAGGTTTTAACATGGCAGTATTTTTCATTAATGGGACAATTATTTTCGCAGTTTGCCCTTAAGGGAGAAAGAGAAAAAAGAAGGATGGAAATCAAATTAAATAAAAATAGGGAAAATTTAGGTATAATACTTTTTTTATTTTTAATTTTTTCTAAGTGTTTTATTCTTTTGAAAACTGGGTGGGAAAAAAGCTGGTTGATGTTTGGGAGTCTAAAATTAAAGTTATTTTAGCTAAGGATTTTATAATTTTTTCTTTTGCTCTTGTTTTTATTAATGAATATCCATCTGAGGCCATTTCTGCTATCTCTTCAAAGGATTTAATTGGTAAATAAATTTGAGGTAAGTAAAAGAAAGCTTTATATGTTATGTTTAATATCAGTTTAGTTAAGTTGTCTCTACTTCTTATATGGCTTATTTCATGGTAAATTATAACTTTTTTCTCATTCTTGTCTAATTTTTTCCACAAGTTAACATCAATAAAGATAAAGGGTTTAAAGGCACCTTTTACAGATGCACCAAAGGGATTATTACCATAAACTATTAGCGGAAAATTTTTATACTTTATTTCTTTCAGGTATTCTCTTATAAGCAAGAAAACTGAGATTAAAGCTGAAAGGATCGGAGTATATAAAATTTCTACTTTTAAGATAGAGCCACCAAAAAGGAAGCATTTTAAATGACAGTTTCTTAGAGATTCATAATAAAAACAAGAGGTATAAAAGATAACAAAAAAATAAAAGCAAAGAAATAGGGGAAAATTTTTCTTAAATAAATTTTGGATAGGGGTAAGTTTTTATAAAGAATAACTGAGATTGATAAAAGACTGTATAAAATTAAAATTAAAAAAGATTATTTTCATTTTTTCTTTAGAATTTCAAGAAGTTTTTTCTTTTCACTTTCGGTTAATTTTTTCCCCTCAATAAAGTTAATTGCAACTAAATCAGGAAACTCATCAATCAGAGGTCTTAGAATCTCTCTAATTTTTTCTTTATGAAATTTTCCTTTGTAATAAGGGGTGAATATAAATTTTTCTTTCCAACTCTTTCAGACTTTAAAAATCCCTTTTTTGTAAGATTTTGAAGTTCTGTTAAAATCGTGGTATAGGCATAGTTTTCTCCGCGTCTTTTAAGTTCCTCAAGAACATCAAAGCAAGTAACTTTCCCTAGACTCCAAATAATCTCTAAACACTACGCCTGAAGCTCCCCTAAAAAGAGCCTCAACGATCTACTATGCTTCATAGTATTTTCATTATACATTTTTAGTAAATTGAATTTCAAGTTATTCTATCATATAATTCCGAAAAGGGGTTTTTACTATGTTTAAGTTTCTTAAGCTTTTAACTTTTTCCATTATAGGGTTTTATTTTCTTTTTTCTTCTAATAATCAAGTAGTGGTAATTTTAGAAAGATATCAAAAATGCAAAAATAAGGAGTTATTCATTAGAGATCTTGAAAAGGAGATTAAAAATCATCCTAATGAAGAAACAAAAAGAGCCCTTGAAATAATTAGGAAAAATCAGGTTTAGGAAATGAAAAAGTTAATTTTTCTGCCTTTTTTAAATTCTCTTCTTTTTGGAGTAGTGATTTTAAATGAAAATTTTGAAGGAACTTAGTCAACTTTAAATCCTCCAGCTGGTTGGACAATAATATACTCTTCCCCTCCTGATGGCAGTGATTGGCATAAGTACTTTTACTCTGGGACTAATTCTGATGTAGCAAGAGTGCATTATTATCCGGTAGAGTATCAAAATGACTGGTTGATAACTCCTTCCCTTGACTTTTCAAACGCAAGCGCCTGTACTCTTTATTTCTGGT
>JBCNVI010000004.1:99332-106139 GCA_039630235.1 Candidatus Hydrothermales bacterium
AAGATGGTTCAATTGTGTTAAATAATTTGAAATATATTTTAAATTTACCCTCTGGAGCTGAAAGTACAAAAGTTTGGAGCTATGTACCAGTTTCAGGTGGAGAATATACAGTTATAGATACAACAGAACTTCCCAGTGATGAAAATAAATTAAACGACAAGAAAACAGAAAAATTTGTGGCAATTCCTATAGTTGTACCTGATTGGTCAGACAATTTTGATTCTCCTGGTAATCCAGGGGGTTAGACCCATTCAGGAACTTTTGATGAATGGGAATTAGGGACTCCCACAAGGGGTCCTAAAAACTCTTATTCAGTGCCAAATTGTTGGGCAACAGACCTTGATATAATACCTATGAAAATAACTCAAATAATTACTTTTTTTCTCCTTATATAAACCTTACTTCATTTAGTGCAGATGATTCAGTTTTTGTATCCTTTTATCATTTTGATTCTCTTGAAGCAAATTACGATTATGTATACCTTCAAGCATCAAAAGATGAAATCACGTGGGTAAATTTATCTACTTTTAATGGATATACAGCAACCTGGATTAAAGATAAGTTTTTAATTCCTCAAACACTTTATGGGGATACTATAAGATTAAGATTTAATTTAATATCTGATGGAAGTGTAACATATGCTGGTTTTCATTTGGATAATTTTGAAGTTTTTTCAGCCTAAAAGCACCTTTTATTTATCCCCTTTCTTATGATCAAGATGGAAACTATACTGTTTATTGGAAAAAGGTAAATGGAGCAGATAGATACGCCCTTTGGGAAATTTCAGATGAGACCCTTTTATTTTATGATGAAGGAAATAATCTTAATAATTGGAACACAAACTTTTTCATTGTAACAAAAGAGGCAGCTTTTTCAGAAGGTTCTTCTTTCTGGTCAGGAGAACATATTTATAATTACTCTTCCTAATTTATACAAAAAGTAATTATCAGATAGGATTAGGTGGAGGGTTTTGCGAATTTTTTGCTATGTATAATTTAAGCGCCAATGATAAAATAATTTTTGAGGTTTCAAATGATAACGGGGTTTCCTGGACAAGTTTATGGGAACAAACAGGAGGAAATTCTTCTTGGAGAAAGATTAGAGTTTCCCTTAATGAGTATACAGGAAATTTTTTAAAATTTAGGTTTAGATTTATTGGTAATGTATCTGATTCAAGAGGTTTTTACTTTGACGATTTTAAAGTAGTTTCCTTTAATAAAAGAGCTTTAATTTCAAATACAATTGTTGATACTTTCTATAATATCACTGGTAAATCTGCAGGTACATATTATTATGTTGCTAAAGCGATAAGAAATTCATCTTATAAGGAAAGTAAAGAATCAAACATAGAGGATATAATTGTAAGAAACTAAAATTCTTTACCTTCAATTACTATTACTTTTCCAAATTCAAATATAAACGCTGACGGATATGTCTGGATAAAATGGGATGATAGCGATCTTGATGATAATGCAACAATTTCTCTTTTTTATGATAATAACCCTGCTGGATATGATGGTATTCTAATTACTCGTGAAATTTCAGAAGATTCACCATCTGATTCCTTTAGATGGGATGTAAAAGGTATTTCTCCTGGCAATTATTATGTTTATGCAGTTATAACTGATGCATTTACCTCTGCAAGAAGTAATTATAGTGCAAGAATAAGGATTCAGACGCTTACAATTCCAGCTCAACAGGATCCAGCTGGAACTGACACAGTTTATAATGAATGGGTAAGGATAATAGCTTCTGACAACGTCTCAGATGGCTCAATTGCTCATTTTTCAAATGTTAAGGGTGATACTAATATAAAAAGTGACGATGAAATAAACATCTTATTTGGTACTACTTTTACTCCTTGGAGTTCAGATGCAGTAATAAGGATAGATGGTCAAAACTTTATATATGCAAAACCTGCGAAGGTATAAGAGAGAGCCTTGAGGAGACCTATTGGAAATCAAGGAATTCCCACAACTTAACCAAATAATCCAGTTATGAGCGATAATTCAGTTGGACTAATTCAAACATGGTGGTATAAGGGTGTTTCAGTGAAGCAAGATTTGATATTTGCCTATGGACAGTATTCATATGGACCTTTATGGGGTGTTCCAAAACAGCATTATGACCAAATTCTTACAAGATATACCTTTAAAAATAAATCACTTTCTCCTAAATGGGTTGGTTTAAGAATTGAGTGGGATATAGAAATAGATGTCTATGATGGGGCAATTATAAAACCAAATCTTGAAAACAATTTTCTAATAAAAGAAAGATTTTATTCACCGAATTTTAACAAAAATTTCTTGTGTCAAGACTCACTTCCGGGTCATGAAGTGCCATTAGCAAGAAACGATGGGATACATAAGTGATTGGGGTGTGGCAACAAACCCTGATGCATTAGCAGTAATTCGCTGGTTTCATCCAAATGTTTATCCAGGATATTCCTATTTTGTTAATCCTAATAAAGATATAGGCAACGATTCTGCGGTTCTTCTATGGTCTTATCCTGTTCTTGTTAACCCAGGAGATTCTGTAATTTTTTCCACTTATTATGGTCCTGTTAGATATGACGTTAGGGCTCTTGGAGAAGAAGAGTTCTATTTAACTATCCGTAGTGAAGGAAATTACGTAATAAGGATGGGCCACTTTCAGAAGGTGAATATACCTACAGAATAGATGTAAAGGAAGGTGAAAGTGTAATAAAAGTATTGGGTCCTTTAAAAATTTATGTTAAAGGTTTAAAATTCTGGGTTGGAGAACCTACTCCGAATCCTTTTGAGAGTAGCTTTTATTTACCAATTGAATTACCAAATGGCGGTGAATTTATAGTTGAAATTTTTGATTTATCCGGTAGGAAGGTTTTTAATAGAAAATATGTTTTTAAATATGGAGGTAGTTACAAAATCAATTTTGATGAAGAAAGTGTTAAATTTCATAAAGGCATCTATTACTTAAAGGTTTAAAAGCCTTTTTTACTGATACATCATCAAAATTATTACCCCGAACAGTTAACAAAAAAATTTTTAAACTGTTAAAAATAGATTTAAAAATTTTTAAAAATTTTTTATAAAATTAAAAAAAATCTTGACAAAATTTAAAAAATATGTTATAATTTATAAAATAAGATTTTGAATTTTAGGAGGTAAAATATAGAAGAAGTAATCAAAAAGATAATAAGTTTACTTGAGGAGGGAAAAATAAGTGCAGAAGAGGCTGAAAGGCTCATAAAAGCAATAAAAGAAGAAGATAAAAGGGAATCTAAGTTTCCTGGATTTGAATGGATACCTGAGATTATAAGAAAAAGCATAAACGATGCCATAAGCTATGCCGGAATCTTTTCTTTAAAGAAAGGTAAAGAAATCGTCACAGAAGCTCCATCAAAAGAAATAATAAGGGTTAAGTCCTATGACGGTGACATAAAAACATTTTCTGAAAAAAGAGAAAATATAAAAATAAAAGGGAATGACATCAGATTCGAAGAGAGAGGAAATGAAGTCTTAATACACTCCTACAATGAAGATATAGAAATCGCAGTTCCTCAAGAAAAAAAGTCTTATCTTGTTATTTGCAGCTATAGCGGTGAAGTTGAAGTAGAGGGAAAATTTAATAAACTCAATATAGAAACTTACTCAGGTAATATTTATGTAGACGCCGAATTTGAAACGCTAGATATAAAGACCTATAGCGGAGATTGTAAGTTAAAAACAGAAAGAAAACCAACAATGATTACTTTTTCTAGTTATGGGGGTGAAATTAAACTTCCCTCCGAATTTAAAAAAGAAGGAAACGTTTACATTTATGGAGAGGAAAAGCACAAAAGGGTAAAAGTTGAAAGTTACGTAGGTGATTTTGAACTAAGCTTTAAGGGGGAATAATGAGAGAGGAAATTAGAAAAATACTTAAGATGGTGGAAACGGGAAAATTAAAAGCAGAAGAAGCCGAAAAGCTTATTGAGGCAATTCTCGATATTCAGAAAAAAACTTCAACAGCAAGGTTTTTAAAGATAAAGATCGAAGATAAAAATGGAGACAAACTAAACATGAGCATCCCTATAGGACTCATAAAGATAGCCACGAAGTTTATACCAAAAGAGAAGAAAGAGCAACTAAAGGAAAAAAACATAGACTTAGAAGAGATTATATCTACAATAAAGGAACAAACAGAAGGAGAGATTATAAATATTGAAGAAAAAAATGGATCTTTTGTAAAAATATGGATAGAGTAAGATGAAAACTGGAATATTTTTAATAATTTTAGGACTTTTTTTATGGCTTTTAAACCTTGGATTTTTCTCATTTTGGAATTGGAAAAGAGACTGGCCCCTGATACTTGTAATAATAGGCATTATTTCTCTTCTCGATTATCTTAGAAGTAAAAAAAAACAAGAAAGTTAAAAAAAGAGAGAATAAAAGAAATAATTGATAAGCTTGAAAAAGGAGAAATAAGTATAGAAGAAGCAATAAATAAGGTTAAAAAAGAAGAATGAAAAAAATAATTGGAATGTGTCCTGTATGTTCTGAAAAATTGAAAATAAAGCTATTAGAGTGTCCCTCTTGTAAGACTAAAATAGAAGGTGAATTTGATATTCCCTTTCTGTTTTCACTTTCTGAAGATGAAATTAATCTCCTATTTTTATTTTTAAAAACAAGAGGAAATCTCTCTGAAGTTTCAAGGATACTCGGTCTTTCTTACCCTACCACAAGACAGAGATTTATGGAGTTTTTAAAAAAATTAGGAATCGAACCCTATTATTCAAAAGACGAATTAATGGAAATTCTCGATTTACTCGAAAAAGGCGTAATTACACCAGAAGAAGCTGAAAGAAAAATAAGAGAAATCAAAGGTTTTTTTTAATAATAGCCCTGATAGTGCCAAAATACTACTATAAATTTTTCAAGCCTTTTTTATATATTTCTCTTATTTTCAAGAAAGTCTTTTCATATATATTATTTTTAAAATCAGGGAAAGAGGTTAAAAGCGGTTTAAATTTCCCCTTTTCATACCATAATGTTATATCGGCGTAGACTCCCTTATCTAAATAAATTTTGTATCCGCCTGGTTTAAAAGAAACAAGAACAACCTTGAAAAAATCCATATAGCCTGGATCTATATTCACTTTTCTTTTTCCCTCAGAATCCATAATTTTTTTTTCTATTCCAAAAGAAATGTACTTTATCTCAACTATTTTTGCAGGATCTATCAGATCTTTAAAGGAATAAAAAATTCTTTTAATGTCTTTTCCCATCTCTTTTTCATAATAAGATGTAAAGTTAAAATCAAAAATCGGACTTTCATAATCGATTTCCCCAATTTTTTTAATTAATTCATCCTTTGCTTTTAAAACAACATCTTTATCATTAAAAAATATTCCGGTAAACAGTTTAACAGGTGTAGGCTTTAGAGGTTCTGCCATTTTATATTCAGCTCCTCTAATACTTTTTTTAATTCTTCTTTACTTATTTTTTTGTAATAAGTTTTTCCCTTCACTATTTTATGATAATGCTCATCTTTTATATAGACCATTCCATCACTTACATCTTTTGATATCACCATGTGATTCATCATTTCAAACTCAAAGGATTTTTTCCATGCTGAGATAAAATCATCTTCGCTTACTTTTTCCATCTTTATTTTATATCTAAATTTTTTAAATCCCTCTTCATTTTTTGTATATACATAAATTTCTTTCCCTTTATTTTCCAATAAAAAATTATATACCTTTGTTTCAAACTCAATGATTTCCTTATCTAAGGGAATTGGTTTATAAATTAAATAACCTACATCACATAAAAATTTTTTATCATCGAATTCTACTTTAACAAGGGTGTGTGTATTTTCCCCGTAGCTTCTATCACATAATAAAAATTCTGCTTTGAAATTTAAATATTCAAGTAGATTTTTTAAAAAGTAAACTAGGGAAAAGCAGGTTCCTCCTGTTCCCTTTTCAAAAAAATCATTTATAATGTAAAAGGGTGTTCTTAATTTTTTTTCAAGCTCTTTTTCATCAGCCTCTTTTAATTTTGTTAAATTTTCATAAGGAATTTTTGAAAAAATTAATAAAACCTTTTGAAGAAGAGCTAATTTATTATCGCTCCTTAAATTGAAGAGATTTATAAATTTTTTAAAAGAATCAAAGTCTTTTTCTTTTAAAAGCATTAATAAGAAATCATTCTTCCAAAAGAACCCCTCTTTATTGTTACCGCAGTTCCAGCTGTTTCTGAAGCAAATCTTAGTTGGAGAGTACCACTTGTGCTTGGAATTATTATACCTTGTACAAAAGCAATATAATCAACATTTGCTGCTGGTACACCAGCAGAAAGTACAATGTCATCACTAAAAGTGCCGTATCCCACATATTCTGAATCTGTTCCATCAGCAGCCCTTGGTATTCTTGCTTGATATGCACTTACAGTCGCCGTTGGATAGGATACTGCAAGACCAATTCCATTTCCTGCAGCAGCAGAACTTACTACTAAATAAAACTCGTAAAAATAAAACTTACCTGCTTCAACGTTAAAGGAAAGCTCAGTAACATCAGTTAGTGCAGTACTTGTTGTAGATTGATCGCTTGTTTTTTTAGCAACTTTAAAAGTAGTATAGACAGGATCTCTCCAACCTCCTTTTCCCTGATTATCAGAAACTAAGACATAACCCTCCTGTGCTCCTGTCGGCATTATAAAACCTTTCATATAACTTGTCCCTTCAACATGAAGTGTATAAGAAGGATTAGAAGTACCAATTCCTACTTTATATGAAGGTAAGGGAGAAACAGCAGTCCATAAATTACTTCCATCTTCAAACCAT
>JBCNVI010000004.1:106296-122807 GCA_039630235.1 Candidatus Hydrothermales bacterium
AAAAAAAAGTCAAAATTTTACATTAAAAAGATGGTAGAAGTTTTTTAAGTACTATCTCACAAAATAACTGCATCCTCAAACTTCTATTTTTAGAAAAAGTATTATTGCTGGAATTAAAAATATAAAATTGGGCAGCCAAGCTGAAAAAAAGGGAGGTAAAATATAGGCGTAACCCATAGCTCTTGATATCTCTAAAAGCCCCCAATATATAAATGAAAGAGCTGTCGCAAGCGTCAAAACAAAGGCTCTCCCCTTTTGCCTTATCCTCGTAGAAAGCGATACTGAAAACAGAAGCGTTATAAAAACCGAAAAGGGAAAAGAAAAATGAACAAAAAACTCAACCTCCTCCTTTTTACTATCTAAACCAGCACTTCTTAAAACATTTATCAACTTTTTTATCTCAAAAATATTCATTTCCTCTAACGACTTCCTCAATGAAAGCATTTCAATAGGAGATATCCTCATATCCTCAAAAAGCCTATTGCTAAAATTTTCAAAATTTACAACATCCTCACTTACTAAACTATACTCATATATAACTCCATCAATTAACTCCCAACCATTCTTAGTGAATTTACCCCTTTTAGAATAAATAAATCGCTTAGTTTTACCCTTTGAAGTCTCAAGAATATAAATTTCTTGCCCCTCCTTTCTTCTTGAATCAATTAATCCAAAATGAAAAAATCTATCGATCCCATCTACCCTCTCTATAAAATTAAAATTTGTCTCAAAAATTCTCTCCCATGGAGCAGGTCTTTTTTCTATCTCCCTATATTTAATACTTAGGGCCCTCCGCATAAAATAAGGCTCTAAAGTCTCATTCACTATAAAAGAAAGTAAAGATAAAAATATACCGGTTATAGCAAGTGGAATGAAAAATTTTTTTAAGTTTATACCACTTGTTTTAATAGCTATTAACTCAAAATCACGCGCCATTCTTCCAATTGTAAAAAAAGGCGCAAGAAGCGAACCTACCGGCAAAAGCAAAACAAAAAGATAAGGCATTTGGAAAAAATAAAAAAGAGAAACCTTAACTAAAGAAAAACCCTTCAAAAACTTATCTATATTCTCAAAAAAATCAATTACTACATAAAGAATTATCACCGAAAATGTGAAAAAAAATATAAAAAATAAATTTTCTAAAATAACAAAACTAATAAGCCTTTTATTCATTTAAATATAACTTTCTAAGCCCTATAGCCTTCCTTAAAACAAGCGTAACCTCTCCTCTTCTAAAAAACCTAATCCTTGCTTTTCCATCAGCAACCTCAAGAACAATACCATCCCCCCAAAAAGGATGAGTAACCCTATCTCCTTTTTTAAAAACTTCATCTTTTTTTCTTTCTTCCTTAACTTTCCACTCTACACAATCCGGTGAAATCTCATATAAAAATCTTGAAGGCACAGTCTCTCTTACTCCTCTCCTCCACCTCTCCTTTGAATAAAGCAAATAAACCTCCTTTTTTGCTCTTGTCAACCCAACGTAAAAAAGCCTTCTTTCTTCTTCTATATCAGCTTGACTTTCAAGAGATAAAAAATGAGGAAATAACCCCTCCTCTAAACCAACAATTATAACAACATCTCTTTCTAAACCCTTTGCATTATGTAAGGTCATCATCACGTAACTATTTTTATTAAGATCCTCCTCATCAACTCTTAAAATAACATTTTGTAAATAACCCATAAGTGACCTATCCTCCTCTCGCAAAACAAACTCTCTCATAGAAGCAAAGAGCTCTAAAATATTTTGATACCTCATCTCAAAATTATACTCATCTGAGGATATTTTTCTTAAATGCTTTACATACTCAACTTCTTCGTAGATTTTTTCAGCTATCTCAAGTACGTTTAACTTTTGAAGGTTTGAAATGATATTTTCAAAAAGTTCAACTAATTTAATTATACTTGATCTTGAATTTTGATTAAGGTTTTTTAAAAATTCTTCATCTTTCATTGCTTCAAGAAAAGATATTCCCTTTTTCTCTCTTAACTCCTTTAATTTTTTTAAAGTACTTTCACCGATACCTCTCCTTGGTGCCTCTATTAATCTTTCAAGACTAAGAAAGTCAAAGGAGTTGACAATAAATTTCAAATAGGCCACAAAATCCTTTATCTCTCGTCTTTCAAAAAACTTTAAGGATCCTACAACTTGGTAAGGTATACCCTTTGAATTAAAAACCTCTTCAAAGGGTCTTGATTGAGCATTTGTTCTATATAATAAAAGTACCTCTTCTGGACTATAATTTTTTATTATTTCGTAAACTTTCAAAGCTTCGTCTCTTTCATTTTCTGTCTCTATAATTTTAATCTTTTTCCCCTTTCTTACATCTGTCCATAAACTTTTACCAAGTCTTTTTGTATTTTTACTAATTACCGAATTTGCAGCTTTTAAGATAATTTCATGGGAACGGTAATTCCTCTCTAAACGATAAATTTTTATTTCAGGAAAATCCCTAATTATATCAAAGACATTGTCAACTCTTGCGCCTCTAAAACCATAAATTGACTGATCCTCGTCACCTACAACAAACAAATTCTTGTGCTTTTTTGAAAGTACCTTTAAAATCCTATACTGAATTAAAGATGTATCTTGATATTCGTCAACAAGAATATGTAAAAATTTCTCTTGGTAATACTCTCTTACTTTTGAAGATTTTTTAAAAAGTTCAAGTAAAAGAAGTAATAGGTCGTCAAAATCAAGAGCTCTATTTTTTCTCAAAATTTCTATGTATTTATTTACAATTTCTCTCTCATCTTTATCTGGATATAAAATCTCATTTCTTATTTTGGATATTCTTTCAACCCATAAAGCTGTGTTTTCATCTTTGCCTATTATTTCTTTTATAATTCTTTTACTGTCGTCCCTGTCGTATATTACAAAATTTTCCGGTATATCAATTACTTTTCCGTCTTCTCTTAAAATTCTTGCGGCTATGGAGTGAAAGGTTCCCATCCAAATTTTCTTATAACTATCTTTAATGAGATCTTTTATTCTTTCTTTCATCTCATCAGCAGCTTTATTAGTAAAGGTAAGTGCAAGAATTCTATCAGGTGGAACGTTATTTTGAATCAAATAAACGATCCTAAAGGTCAAAACTCTTGTCTTTCCAGTACCAGCCCCTGAAAGTACAAAAGCAGGTCCCTCTTTATGAAAACACGCTCTAAGCTGCTCCTCATTTAAAAACTTACTAAAATCAATCTCTAGCATATAAAGATAATATCTTCTTAATTAAATTAGATGTGCTCTTACCTTTTACAAGAGGTACAAGAAAAACTTCACCTCCTCTTTTAAGAACTATATCACCTCCAACTACCTCATCTATTTTATAATCTGCTCCCTTCACAAGCACGTCCGGTTTTATTTCTTTTATAAGTCTATAAGGAGTTTTCTCATTAAAAAATATCACGTAATCTACATACTTTATTGAATCAAGAATTTTTGCTCTATCTTTTTCATTTACTATTGGTCTTTTATCTCCCTTTATTTTTTTAATAGAAGAGTCAGAGTTTAGTCCCACAATAAGAACATCTCCCTTCTTTTTTGCTTTCTTTAACAGCTCAATATGACCAGCATGAATTAAGTCAAAGCAACCGTTTGTAAAAACTATTTTTTTATTCTCTTTCCTTAAACTTTTTAAAATTTTTTTTAAAGTCTTAAGATCAACTATCATAGAAAGAATTTTATAAAAACAGCTCCACAAAGAGAAACAATTGATAGTAAAAGTGTATAGTATTCATAGAATTTAGAGTATTTTCTTTCTCTTAAAACTGCTGGTTCAAGGAAGAAACTATTTAAGAATTTAATATAGTAACCAAAAGAAAGAACTGTCAAAAGTAATAAAATAAAAACTTCTAAAATAAAACCAGCCCTATAAAGCTCATAGAATAGGTAAAATTTTGCAAAAAAGCCTCCTGTAGGAGGGAAGGAAAAGAGGGATAGAATATAGAAAAGACCAGAAATTGCTAAAACCTTATCTGTAAAATATAAGCCTCTTATTTTTTCAAACTCTAAATCTTTCTGATCTTTAAAAAGATAATTTAAAGAAAGAAAGAAGCCCCCTTTCATAATGAAGTAATTTAAAAGATAGTAGAGAAGAACCTTTCTTGAATAGGGCTCAGGAAGTAAAACAGAAAACAAAAGAAAACCAGAATGAGAAATAGATGAATAAGCTAAGACTCTCTTTACTTTGTTGTCATAAATACCAGCTAAATTTGAAATAAAAATTGTTACAATTGCAAAAAGAGGCAAAGGGAAGATTATTTCAGGTAAATAATATTTTATCTTATAAAGAAAAATAAGTATACCGGCTTTAGGTGTTAAAGAAATTAAGGTCAAATAGGGGATTCCAACTTTTTCGAAGATATCGGGCATAAAAAATTGGAAAGGTATAAAAAGTATTTTGAAACCTAGTGAAAAAATAAATAAAATTATCGAGAGTCTAAAAACTACATCGTTTCTATTAAAAAGACTTAAGGACGTGTACTTCAAACTTTGAGTTTCTGAATAAATAAGAATAAGTGAAAATAGCATAATTAAAGATGTAATGGAACCTATTACAAAATACCTAATGATAGGAGAAAAATCCCTAATTTTTTTAGACTCAAGACCAATTAGAATGTAGAAAACAAAGGACAAAATTTCAAGAGAAATAAAAAATATAATCAAGTTGTCAGTCTTTAAAATAAGATGTAAAGATAGAAGATGAGCAAAAATAAAAAAATTACTTACTGAAAAGTCTTTTTTATCCTGATTTATATAAAAAATATAAAGCATTAAAAAAGTGCTAGCATCAAGCAAAATCAAAAAACCATCGGCCTTTACAAAATAATCAGCGGCTAACAAAGCTAAATAAGAAAATACAACAAATAAGTTATAAAACCTTTTTCTTTGTGCCAGCATATAAAAAATATTCACAATTAGAAATATCGTTAAAAGAATTTCTTGCAAGTAGCTAAAAATAATATCCCTTATCATCATCTATAAAATAAATATAAAAAGGGAGAGGGCAAAAGCCCAATTAAAAATACAAAGAAAAGTAGCAAAAAAAGAATAATCCTTTCTGTCAGATTAATATCAGAGAGTTGTTTGAGATTTTCCTTTTTAAGTTCTCCCCAAATTGTTCTTTTTATTGCTTTTGTGGAGTAAAGTAGAGCGAAAAAGGGGGCAAAGGAAAGTATAATACCATAACTGAGCTTATTTACAATAGAAGAGTAAATTACAAGAAATTCGCCCACAAAATTTGCCGTTCCGGGAAGTCCTGCAGTGGATAAAAAGAATATGACAAAATAAAAAGAGAAAACTGGCACTACCTTTGATATCCCACCATAATCCGATAATTCCCTTGAATGAGTTCTTTTATATAAAATCCCAACAAGTATAAAAAGAGCACCAGTTGTTATACCATGATTAAACATTTGAAAAAAGGCTCCTTCTATCCCTGATAAATTTTGCATTGATAAACCCAAGATTACAAAACCCATATGAGAAACACTTGAGTAAGCTATAAGCCTTTTAAGATCTTCCTGAGTGAAACTCATTAAAGCTCCATAAAAGATAGAAAAGATCGAAAGGAAAATAATTAAATCTCTAAAGGTAAGGAAAGCATGAGGGAAAAGAGGTACTAAAAACTTATAAAATCCCCAAGTTCCCATTTTTAAAAGAACACCTGCAAGTATCACACTTCCAGCTGTTGGAGCCTCAGTATGAGCATCAGGAAGCCAGGTATGGAAGGGAAAAAGCGGAACTTTAATCATAAAACTCAAAAGAAAAAGCCAAAAGCCTATAAAACTATCTTTACCAAAAATATTAAGTTTTACTCCTAAAATTCCTGCTAAAAGAAAAACTCCAGAAAGTAAGGTATAAAATACAAACTTATAGTTTGCAACTCTTTTCCTTTCACCACCCCATATTCCAATCAGAAAATAAAAGGGCACAATAGAAAATTCCCAGAAAATGAAAAATGGTAAAAGAGAATCTGAAGAGAAGAGTAAATTTAAAGAGGATTGAGAAATTAAAAGCCAAATGTTAAACTCCTTTATTCTAAAATAAATATCCTCTTTTGAAAATAATAGGGAAACAAAGAAAAGCAAATTATTCAAAAAAATTAAGAAAATCGAAAAAGAATCTATTTTAAAGACAAAATCGAAAAAGCCAAAATAAAACCTTAAAAGGTAAAATTCTAAAAGCGGGTTTCTTAAATAAATTAAAAGATAGAAAAAACTATATAAAAGCGGTAAAGATGAGTAAAAAATAGATAGATTGAAAATAAAACTCCTTTTCTCCTCTCTTATAAAAAAAAGAGTTAATGAACCTAAAAGGGGAATTAAAAAGATTAAAAAAGTTATCATTAATTGATTTTAAGAGAGAATAAGTAAGATTTTCACATAGCAATTAAATTATAATTATATTATGAAAAGTTTTACAAAAAATTTCGATTATGAAATTTATGAACTGGTTAAAAAAGAAATAAAAAGACAAGAGGAGAATATTATCTTAATTGCATCTGAAAACTATGCCTCCTATAACGTCTTAAAAGTAATGGGAACACCACTTTCAAATAAGTATGCCGAGGGATACCCTTATAAAAGATACTATGGAGGATGCGAGATCATAGATGAGATAGAGCATATAGCAATTGAAAGATTAAAAAAACTCTTTAACGCAGAACACGCAAATGTTCAACCCCACTCTGGAACTCAAGCAAATTTAGCTTGCTATCTTGCCCTATTGAAAGAACAGGACAAAATTCTTTCTATGAAACTTCCTCATGGCGGACATTTGTCTCACGGTCACAGCGTTAGTGCTGCAGGTAAATACTACAAAGTCATTCAATACGGTGTAAGGAAAGATACCGAAACTATAGATTTCGATGAAGTGAGAGAGCTTGCTAAAAAAGAAAGACCAAAAATTATAGTCTGTGGATACTCTGCCTATCCACGCCAAATAGACTTTAAAACCTTTAGAGAAATCGCAGATGAAGTTGAGGCATATCTTCTTGCAGATATAGCCCACATTACAGGACTTGTAGCAGCCGGTTATCACCCAAATCCCTTCCCTTACGCCCATGTAGTCACAGGGACAACTCATAAAACTTTGCGCGGTCCAAGAGGGGGATTTATCCTTACAACAAAGGAATTGGCTGAGAAAATAGATAAGGCTGTTTTCCCTGGTACTCAGGGAGGACCCCTGGAACATGTAATAGCTGCAAAAGCCGTGTGTTTCAAAGAAGCAAGTGAACCAGAATTTAAAGAATACATAGATCAAGTTATTAAAAACTCAAGAAAATTAGCCTCAGTGTTAAGTGAAAAGGGTCTAAGATTAGTTTCAGGGGGAACTGATACACACCTTTCTCTAATTGATTTAAAACCCTTAGAAATAACGGGAAAACAAGCTGAAGAGCTACTTAATATGGCTGGAATAGTAGTAAATAAAAACACTATACCCTTTGATGATAAACCTCCTGCTATAACAAGCGGAATAAGAATTGGTTCACCCTGCGTAACAACAAGAGGTATGAAAGAAAAGGAAATGGAATATATCGGAGAGCTAATCTTTGAGGTGTTAAGTTCAAAAAGTGAAAGTAAAGCAAAAGAGATTAGGAAGAAAGTCATAGAGTTAACAAAAAACTTTCCTATCTACGGCGATATTTTTGATAAATTCTTAAGTGAATAAAATACTCATTTCTTTATTTTTAATTTCTCTAAAATTCTGTGTCTATTCGTTTTATCCACCTTTACCTCATAACATAAAAAGTATAGGAGTTGAAAACTTTTCAAATTCATCAGAAAGACTTGGCATAGAAAGCTTTGTAACACAAAGTTTTATAGAAGCAATTTTAGAAGATAGAAGAATAAAGGTAAAAGATCCTGATAAAGCCGATCTTATTATTAAAGGAGAGATAACGAGGTATATAAAATCTCCCTTTGGAGTAATAGGTTATGGAGAAGTTTTTTCTTATAAAATTACAATAAAAGCAAAAATTAAATTTATTAATAGGGAGGGAGGGGAAGTTTTTGAATCTGTTGAGTTTCAGGGTGAAAGTACTTATGACATAAGAGAGAAAACAGAAGAGGAGGCAATAAAAGAGGCAGCTAAAGATTTATCAAGAAAAGTAGTTCAGCATATTTATGCCCAAGGAATTTGAAATAGAAATTGAAAAAATAGTTCAAGAAGGTTACGGACTATCAAGGGACAAAGGCAAAGTAGTTTTGACACCCTTTGTTTTACCTGGAGAAAAAGTTAAAGTTTTTGTTGAAGAAGAAAAAAAAGATCTTATTTTTGCCTATCCGATTAAAATAATAAGTAAAAATGAAAATCGTGTAAAGCCGGTATGTAAGTATTTTGGCGAATGCGGGGGATGCCATTTTCAAATGGCAAATTATAACTTTCAACTAAAACTAAAAGAAGATATAGTAAAAGATGCTTTTCACCATATTGCTAAAATAAAAGATTTACCCTTAGAACCAATAGTTCCCTCTCCAGAAATTCTTTATTACAGAACAAGAGCACATTTTCCCTTAAAAAGAGTTAAGGGAAAAGTCTATGCTGGCTTTTATAAAAGAGAGAGTCACTATTTAATCTCAATATCAGATTGCCCAATTCAAAAGAAAATAATAATAGATCTTATGCTAAAAATAAAAGATATAATTCAGGAAGAAAGAATTACTATATACGATGAAAATGAAGATTTTGGAAGACTTAGATATTTATCGATAAGAACGAATAAAGATGAAAAGGAAAATTTAATAACTTTTGTAACAAAAAGAAGAGGATTTCCAAAAAGAATAGTAAATAGAGTTTTGGAATTAGGTAACATAACAGGTATTGTAGAAAACATTAATCCAACAAAGGGAAATATTATTTTTGGTGAGGAAGAGAGGGTTCTTTATGGAAGAGACTATATATTTGAGCATGTAGGTGATCTTACCTTTAGAGTGTCATCAAGATCTTTCTTTCAGGTTAATCCTTCAATTTTACCTCATTTGATTGATATAATGAGAGAAGAAATTAAGGGCTATGAAGTTCTTATAGATCTTTATGGTGGAGTTGGATTATTTGGCTTTTCTTTTTCAAAGTTTTTTAAAAAAGTTTATATTGTTGAAATAAGCGAGTCATCGTGCAAGGATGCCATTTATAACCAAAGGATTAATGATTTTTTTAACGTAGAAATAATTAAAGATGACGCTGCTAATGCACTAAATTTTCTAAAAGGTGATATTTTTATAATTGATCCTCCAAGGAAAGGAGTTGAAAAAGAGGTAATCGAAGGTATAGAAAAGATAAAACCCCATAAAATCCTTTACCTTTCCTGTTATCCTCCAACAGTTGCAAGAGATACAGTTAATTTGATTTCACTAGGCTACGATTTAAAAAGATTAATTTCCTTAGATTTTTTTCCACAAACTTACCATGTAGAAACTCTGGCAATTTTTGAAAGAAAAATTTATTAAGGACAATCTCTTATTTCCACTTCAAAGTAAAATTTAAATTCCTTTTGAGTTTTTTTGAGGATAACAATGTGATAAGGTTGTGTAAGAGCCATAGTAACAATGCAATTTTTTCCAGGTGAAATTTCCCTCACATAGACTGATACCTCATCTTTTTTTTCTATAATACTTTTTATCTCAACCTCATATCCACCTGTTGGTTTTTCTCCCATAAAAACACAGATTAAAACGTGTTTATTAAAGTCTATGTCAGGAGGATCAGAAGGAGGTAAAAAGATCGATGTTAACTCTTTCCACAGATTCAAAAATTCTTCTTTATCCTTTATTACAACTGTCTTTTTTTCCCTAATTCCTGAATAAAACCCCTTTTGCAAATTCTTAAACTCAACCACTTTGGTCTGAGTCCTTTTCATGCTTAAACAGGACAAAAAAAACACAAATAAAATTAAAAAAGTTCTCATATTTAAATTTAAAATCAAATTTAAATTAAAGGCAACTTGAACATATAATCTTTTAATGTTTGGTGAACTTTTAAATCATATTGAAAACGAAGAACATAAACTTTTAAGGGAAACTGTTAGAAAATTTGTAAGAGAAAAAATAGCACCTATAGCATCTAAAATTGATGAAACCGATCAATTTCCCAAGGAGATTTTTAAAGAAATTTCAGAACTTGGATTTACAGGAATTCTCATACCAGAAACTTATGGGGGCTTAGGTGAGGATTTAGTCTCAGCCTGTATTGTTCTTGAGGAAATAGCAAAAGAGAGCCCTTCTATAGCTCTTTCTTTACTTGCCCATTCAGTTCTATGTGCTCACCCTATAACAAGATTTGGAAATAAAGAGCAAAAAGAAAAGTTTTTACCTAAACTTGCAAAAGGTGAAATTATAGGCGCCTTAGCAATTACTGAACCTGAGGCAGGTTCTGATGCGGCATCTATAAAAACAGTGGCCCTAGAAACTGAAGGTGGATTTAAAATAAGTGGAAGTAAAACTTTTATCACTAACGGTTCAATAGCTGATCTTATTATTTTATATGCAAAAACGTCACCTGATAAGGGGAAAGAAGGTATATCTGCCCTTATATTTGAGACAAACACTGAGGGGTTTTCTGTTAGTAAAAAATTTGAAAAAATGGGGATGAGGGGATCACCTACTGCTTCTTTATTTTTTGACAATGCTTACTGTCCTAAAGAAAACCTACTTGGAGAAAAAGATAAAGGATTTAGTATACTTGTAAAATGTCTCGAAGTTGAAAGAATAACGATTGCCTCAATATCTCTTGGAATTGCAATGTCAGCTCTTGAATGGCAAATAAGGTATTCAAGGGAAAGAAAGCAATTTAACAAGTTTTTATATGAATTTCAGATGATCTCAGAAAAAATTGCGGAAAATACAGCAAAACTTGAGGTTCTTAGAACCTATCTTTACTTCTTAGCAAAAAATTATAATTTTTCAAAGGATAATAGGATAGAGAGCGCTACAATAAAACTTCTTGCAAGTGAGTTAGGTGTTAAATCTTCGCTGGATGCTATACAGATATTGGGGGGCTATGGTTACACTAAGGAGTATCCAGCAGAAAGATATTTAAGAGACGCTAAACTTATGGAAATAGGTGCTGGTACATCTGAAATAATGAAATATATAATCTCAACTGTTATGATAGAGAAATTCATTTAGTTAGCCCTAACTAAAATCATATTTAAAAAATCACACTTTGATCTAAATCACCTGACAAGTCTTATTTAACTTATTTAAGGAGTTATATAACCTTAGGGGGTCTAAAAATAAAAAAGTTAGTGTTAAGCTTAATCAAAATATCGCTACTAAAAGCAATTGGGCTTTCTTTCCGGGATCTTGGCAGAACATACGTATTTAACAACCGTATAAGAAACTGACAGTACACGTACATCAGGTTTTCAAAGTGTAAGTTCATCTACTTCTACTCTGGCAGACATTTCTTTAGCCCTACATCAAAGAGTCTCTCTTTTATTCCCTATTTCCCAAGCTGGGATAAGATTCGTTGGAAGTGATACTTCTACGCTAGTTTATAGTTTTGCACTTCCCGTATATGGAGATGTAAATAGCTTGTTACTGAATGGATTAATAATTCTAGACACCTTTTATATTTCTCATAATTCAACATACAAATAGACACTCCGGAGTGAATTGAACTTTTTTACCAATATAGACAGGGACTAAGCTAAGGATACTTTCTTAGGTAGCACAAGGAATAGTTAAAATAATAGGTATAGATACTATACAACTTCCGATAGGACAAGTTGTCTCAGTTCACATCTGAGTGGAATATCGGGGTAAGAAAAGACTCGTAAATTAGAACTTTCTTTTCAAAGTCTGTCTTGAATAAGTTTTTCCTGCGCCTGGGTCTTTTCTGTACCTAGGCTATTTTTGTTTAACAGGCTTTTATCTCATGACTCAAGATTATACCTGATTTCAGACTCTTTGCCTCTGAGGGTATGGATCTAAGAGGTTAACAGACAGATTGAAAGACAAGTACTTGAGAACTCTACCTTTGAGGCTATATGTCTACTAGCGTGGCAAAGTACCCACAGACCTTCCAAAAAGTAGACTAAATATATAATATATAACCCAGAGCTTTGAAGCTAGTTCTTCTGCAGCAACTCTCCTTGAAAATAGAGAACATGGCTTTCCCTATAAATCACTCTAAACACTAAAACTATGGGCATTAATAGAGAGTTTTTCACATATTTTATAGTGTTATAAATCCTTGCCTTTGCAGGAGCTTTTAGTATATCTCTCAGACTCTCGCTTCCGAAGAGTCTATAACAGATTTTTCTTGTGTTTTTTATGTTATCACCAAATAATCTTAATAATCTTAGAGTAAGATAGTATGCATCTTCGTATATGGACAGATAAAGTGGTATTATATGGTGATTATGGAATCCCACTTTGTATAATAGATTACTCAATGCTACACTTGAAAATCTTAAAGGATGTTCAGGAGGGAAGTCTATTATAGTATACTTCCCTACAATTTTAACTTGCCGTCCATTTCTATTCGGCACACTGCCCGCTATCCATCCTCCTAACTTTAGTATACTCTTTGCAGCTTCCATAAACTCTATAATTTTATCTTGATGTTCCAGAACTTCAAAAAAGGTAATTATGTCAAATTTCAAACCTTCCTTTTGACAGAACTCCGCAAAGTCTTGAGGTGCCATAACAAAAGTGTTTCTCAAACCTCTTTTTTCCTGACAGACCCGTATTGAGTTTCTATCGATGTCTATACCCCAAACTTCGTAACCTCTCCTTTTTGCTTCCTCAAGAAATAGGCCATCTCCACAACCTATATCAAGCAATCTTCCTGTCTTTAATGGTATGTACTTAAAAAACACTTCATGGTTCTTACCTATTTTCCTATCTATACCTTCATGAAGAAGAATATAACCTTCCTTTACTTCTAATTCCTGTTCATAAAATTCCGGTGATACACTCCTCAATGGCTCCCACCATTGAAGGTCACAGTTAGAACAGTGATATAGCTTGTACTCTTCGTTATTAAAGGGAGACACATAACTTTCTATATGGTTCGCTGCCTCCACTCTGGTATCACACAATGGACAACTTGGCATGATTTAACTCCCTTTTTATTATAACACAAAAAGTAGAAAATTTGAAATCCAAGCCTCTGAAAACCGAAATATAAGTAAAAACCTGAGCTAAATTACCCTCTGAAGTTCTGGCAGTGTGTCCGTTGTCGTACTTTGTGTATGGTTTGAGGTAGAATTCCTTGACCTGTATATACTGCTTGCTATTCAAAACCTCCCTCTTCTCCACTATCCAGAAATTTAAGCCATATGATGTCTCTTAAGTTTCCACTCTTTGGACTTTCAAAGGGCATATCCCCGTCTATGCCGAGTTTCTCAAAGACTTTTAGCACTATAGGTTCTGCGTGCTTATAGATCTTACATTTTGACAAAAGATAGATTTTCTCTTTAAAAATGAGCATCTTTTAGTTGATTTAGCTAGTAAAAGAGTTAACAAATTAAAAAATGGAATATACTTACAAAGGTTAAAGAACAGAAGAGTTTCAAAGATAATCTTTTAAATATATGCTAAATTTCAGTTTTGTCTTAATTATTTTAAGCATTTCTTCAAGTTTTCTTATGTTTTTGGAATTCCACTTTAAGCTCTCCCATAACTAAATAAACAATTCCCTCGTATGCACCAGCCTTTGCAAGTATATCCGTATCTTTAATTCTCTCTGCTAAACTCTTTACCTTATCTCTTGGAATTGCAATGTAGCTCTTGAATGGCAAATAAGGCATTCTAAGGAAAGAAAACAATTTAACAAGTTTTTATATGAATTTCAGATGATCTCAGAGAAAATTGAGAAAAATACAACAAAACTTGAGGTGCTTAGAACCTATCTTTACTTCTTAGCAAAAAATTATAATTTTTCGAAAGATAATAGGATAAAGAGCGCCACAATAAAACTTCTTGCAAGTGAGTTAAATGTTAAATCTTATGGAAATAGGTGCTGGCACATTTGAAATAATGAATATAATCTCAACTTTCATGGTAGAGAAATTCATCTAGATCTGAGGTGTGACCTAAATCACTTGACAAGTCTTATTTAAGGAGTTATATAACTTAGGGGGTCTAAAAATGAAAAAGTTAGTGCTAACTTTAATCAAAATATCATTACTTAAGGCAAGTGGGCTTCATTTTTGGGGCCTTGACAGAACCTATATATTTAACTATATAGGAACTGATAGTATACGCACACCAGGTTTTCAAGGTGTAAGCTCATCTATTTCGTTAATAAGTATTACAACTGTTTTACCAGACACTTCTTTAGCCTTATATCAAAGAATTTCTCCTTTATTCCCTATTTCCCGAACCGGGATAAGATTCATTGGAAGCTATACTTCTACGTTAGTTTATGGTTTTGCACTACCTGTATATGGAAACGAAAATAACTTGTTACCAGAGGGATTAATAATTCCGGACACCTTTTATATTTTTCATAATCCAACATACACGTGGACACCCCCTGGAATGAATCAAACCTTTATTACTGACATAGATAGAGACCAATTTAAAGATACTGTTTT
Source organism: Candidatus Hydrothermales bacterium (assembly GCA_039630235.1). NCBI lineage: Bacteria > Pseudomonadati > Caldifarciminota > Caldifarciminia > Caldifarciminales > Caldifarciminales bacterium. The sequence goes on from JBCNVI010000004.1 coordinate 120,843, forward strand.
AATAACACAAGGAATAGGTAGAATAATGGGTATAGATACTATACAACTTACGATAGGACAGGTTGTCACAGTGCACATCCGTATGGAATATCAGGGTAAAGGAAGATTTGGAAATGGAGATTCTCTTTCCCATAGCTTGGTTCTTGATAGATGGTGGGCTCCACTAATATGGAAAGGACAAATACAAACAGTCTCTGGTCTTATAAAAGAGGTATTTTATCAAGTCACTTCATCTCCAAATCTTTTGCTCAAGGCAAATAGAAGTACAGGATACGGCTCCTCCCTCTTGGAAAGCACAGGAGTTAAAGAAAATGATAAGATCAGCTTCACAAATGGTAAAGATAAATACAGATCTTACGTTTTGACAAAAGATAGATCTTCTCTCGAAAGTGGACACTTATTAATTGATCTAGCTGGTAAAAAAGTTAACAAATTAAAAAATGGAATATATTTACAGAAATTAGAGAGCAAAGGAATCTCAAAAATAATCTTTCTTAGATAATTTTTTTAAAACCATAATCGAGTACTTTTCAATTAGATAGATATTAAACTTCAGTTTTGCCTTAATCATTTCAAGCATCTCTTCAAGCTTTTTTATGTTTTTGGAATCCCACTCTTTATAAAATTCATATAATGAGAGAAAATCTTCTCTATTAGTCTCTAGTGCTATTTTTTTAATTTGAGACAAAATTTTCTCACTCTTTTCTCCCCTAAGAGTCTTTATTTTATAAAGTAAGGAAAGGACACGAAAATTAAATACCGGAATTTTTTCTTTTTTTAAGTAAATAAGAGGTTTTTCAATATACTCTAAAGCCTTTGAAATATCTCCAGATAAAAAGTAAGAAAGGGCAATCGAATAGAGATTAAGATTTTCTATAAACCTATTATTCTCCTCTCTTGCTATCTTCACAACATCCTCAAAGTAAGGTATACTCTCCTTAAAATTCTTTCTATAAATTAAAAGAGTAGCATAGTTGTGAAGAATATTGGAATATATCGCTTTATGAACTTTTTCTCCTTTAAGTAGATAAATTGAATTCTTAAAGGATTTTTCAGCCTTTTTAAAATCTCCCATAGCTAAATAAACAATTCCCTCATATGCACCAGCCTTTGCAAGTATATCCGTATCTTTAATTCCCTCTGCTAAACTCTTTGCCTTTTTAATTTTTTCAATGGCTCCTTCGTAATCTCCCTTTGTATAAAGAAGATAGGAATATTCAAGCAAAACAGATGATAAGGATCTATATTCCCTTAAAAACTCATAATTTTCTATCGACTTTTCAAACCACTTCTCAGCTTCATCAACTTTGCCAAGCATTAAAAGATTAAAGGCAATACTATACTCAAGATTTGATACATCTCTCAACGAAAGTTTATCAGCTTCACGATAAATTTTTTCACATATTTCAAGAGATTTAGCATACTCTCCTATATTCTCTAAAGCTGTCTGATAGAGAATTAGAAATTTCAGTCTCTCCTTTTCTTCAAACTTATCCTCTTTATCTTTTAGCTTTTTTAGTACACTAAAACCTTCCCTAAAGTTACCCATATCAAGCAAGACCTCTGCAAGAGGTAAAAGAAGTTTCCATCCCTCTCTTCTTAGTGAGCTTACTCCCTCTTTAAGAATCTCTACACTCTTTTCTTTATCCCCAATAAAGTTATAGTAAAGAGAGGAAAGTTCATAATAACATCTTTCTTTTTTACTTAATCTATCAATTAATCTTTTAGCCTCTTCAAAATAACCAAGATGAATTAATGAGAAGATTCTTTTGTGTAATACATTTGAGGGCAGTTCCGTCTCTAGTTTTTCGTAACTTTTTATAAGAAAATCTGTTGCAATTTTTAAATCACTTATACTACCCCTTTCAAAAAGTTTTTCAATAATTTTTCCTCCCTCTTTTATAACTTCTTCATAAAGTTCTCCCCTATAGGCATGATAAATTGAGCTTAGATCCTCTCTTTCTC
>JBCNVI010000004.1:122981-148653 GCA_039630235.1 Candidatus Hydrothermales bacterium
CCAGTTCTTCATCAAAGGAATGACCCATAATTGAAAGTACCTTAATTTTCTCTCTTGACTTACTGTCTAGTTTTTCAATTTCTGAAATCACTATGGAATCTATTTTGTCAGATATTTTTTCTTCTCCCTGTTTTAAAATCTCTGTAATGAATAGGGGATTTCCCTTTGTTTTTATATAAATTTCTTCCTGTAAATGAAGTGGCATCTCAGGTTTTACTTTTTTTATAAACTCTTTAAACTCATCATAATCAAATCCCTTTACCTCAATAACTTTGGTAACAGCTTTCCCTAAATATCTTAGTGGAGTTTCTTCTTCTCTCGTAAAAATTAAAAAAGATGAGGGAACCTCTATTTTTTCGATAATAAACTTTATAAATTTATATGAAAGTGAATCAGCCCATTGCATGTTATCAAATAGAAATAAACATCTTCTTCCTTGAATTTCTCCTATGAATTCAAGCCAGGTTTTCTCATAAGATCTCCTTTCTGCTTTAAGTTTTTTTCTGAGTTCCTCACTTAAGATATTAAACTCTCCGCCATATAAAGAGGCTCTAAATATAAACACATTAAACTTTTTCTCAGTTAATTCAGCAATTTTATTTAATAGGCTCGTTTTCCCACAGCCCGGCTCTCCCTTTATAATAAAAACCTTTACTTTTTTATTTTCTTGAAACTCTCTTAATATTTCTTCTATTAGTTTTTCTCTACCTACAAAAGGAAACTCCATCCTTTCCTCAATTCTTTCCTTTATCCCCTCTACTTTATATACCTTTACTTTTCTTAAAATACCCTTAATCTTTCTGATCTTTAGGGGCTTAAAGTAAAAAATATCACCCGCGAGATTTTTAGTTGACTCACTTACAAGAATCTCGTTAAACCCTGCAAGTGACTCTAAGCGCTGTGCAAGGTTTACCGTGTCCCCAAGCACGGTATAATCAAGAGCTTTATCTATACCAATCTCTGTTAAAAGTATTTCTCCTGAATTTATTCCTATATGAACTCCAATTTTTTGACCTAATTTATCAGAATTTAAGAAATTTATAATTTCAAGCGCTGCTCTAATTGCCTTTTCCGCATGATTCTCATATTCTCCCTTCACACCAAAAAAACAAAGTATCGCATCCCCTATATACTTATCAATCGTTCCCTGATAACTCTCTATAATCCTCTTTGATTCTGTAAAAAAAAGATTAAGTATAGTTAGTACTTCCTCTGCATCTTTTTTTTCCGAAAGATCAGTAAAACCTGCGACATCTACAAACATAACTGAGACTCTCCTTCTTTCTCCAACTCTCTTTTCTATTAACTTAGAACCACATCTACCACAATAAATAAAACCATCAGGATTTTCAAAATTACATTTTATACACTTTACACCCATTACATATAGAAACTATTCGATATCTTCATCATAAAGAGGATCAAATCTTTTTTTGTCTTTTTTTAACTTCTTTCCTATAACTTCATGGAATCTGTCGGGAGTTATACCCATAACTGGTCTCAAAGCAACAATATCTTCTTCTGTAATAATTTCACCCTTTTTTTTGTCTTTTTTTAAATATAAAGATCTCCTTGCTACTTTTTTTACTTCTTTTTCACTTTCTGTTACTTTCTTTATACCATCACCAAGCATTTTTTCAGCAAGTCTTATGCTTTTTACCCACTCGAAAAGTTCTTCAGGAGATAGTGAAGCTTTATGATCAGGTCCCGGAAGACCTTTCCATAAGGTAAAATGTTTCTCTATAATTTTTGCACCGAGAGATAAAGCTACTAAACTAGCAAGAACACCTTCAGAGTGATCTGAAAAGCCTATTATAGCATCGGGAAATTCTTTCTCATAAGTTTCAATAACTTTTAAGTTAAGTTCCTCAAAAGGGGCAGGATAATTAGAAGTACACTGCAAAATCGCAATTTCCTCTATTTTTTTCTTTTTCAAAAACTCATAGGTTCTTTTCACCTCTTCAAGGTCTGACATTCCAGTTGAAATTATAATAGGTTTTTTAAATTCAGCCACTTTTTCAAGAAGAAGAAAGTTATCTAAATCAGTTGAGCTTATCTTGAAAAAGGGAACTCCTAATTCATTTAGAAACTCAGCCGACTTTACATCATACGGTGTTGAGAAAAAAATTATTCCTATTTTGTCGCAGTATCTTTTTATTTTTTCAAAGTCATCAAAGGAAAGCTCTAGTTTCTTAACCATTTCATACATATCCTTTGATTCGTCTTTATCTTTCTGATAAGGTGCCTTTTCAGTTCCTTCTAATATAACTTCTTCTGTTACAAAAGTTTGAAACTTAACGGCATCACAACCTGCTTTTTTTGCAAGATCACAAAGATAAATTGCTATTTCAACAGAACCATTATGGTTATCACCTGCTTCAGCCACCAGAAAAGCTTTTTTTTCAACTAAACTCTTCAGACTCATCTTTTAATTTTAAGATTAACTCTGCATATCTTAAATCATAAATAGTATCTATATCAACAGATTTTTCTCTTGGCATATAGTAAGTTATCAGTCTTTTTCCATAAAAGGTCTTTTCCTTTAAAAAGGCCTTTAGTTTTGCTATAAAGATTGCACCGTTTGGCAAAAATAACTTTTTTCTAAAACTTTTAGGAAAATAAAAACTATAATAGGTCCCCTTTCTAAAAACTAGCCACTTAACTGGTTTTTCGGTATCAGTTACACTTACAAGAAAATCTGCTCTTCTTTTTACTATCTTGTTAAAAGCCCTTACTATATCAGTACTTTCTCTTAACGGGGATGTAGGTTGCAAAAGTGCAATGTAATCAAAATTTTTACCTAATTTATCTAAAACGTGGAAAACAGCACTTTCCACTTTTGCCTTATCACCACTTAATCTTTTTGGCCTATCTATAACTTCTACTCCTTGACTTAAAGCTAAACTTTTAATTTTCTCGGAATCAGTAGTTACCACTATCTTATCAAAAATTTTTGACTTTATGGCTTCCTCTATAGTGTATGTAATTAGGGGTTTACCTAGAAGTAGTTGAATATTTTTATCTTTTAACCTTTTTGATTTTTCTCTTGCTGGTATTATACAAAGAACTTTATTTTTCAAGTTTTTTCATAAAATCTTCACTCAACTTTGCAAGAAATATGTTAGTCTCCCTTTCCTTTTCACCTCCCCTGTTAGAAGTAAAGACAAGGTATTTTCCATCCCAGGAAAACATGGGAAAAGAGTCAAAGCCGTCAAAGAAAGTAACTCTTTCAAGGTTTGTACCATCAGTTCTCATTATGTAAAGATCAAAGTTATGAGGTTTTTGAGGATCTAAGTTTGCCGAGAAAATTATGTACTTGCCACTTGGATGTGGAAATGGAGCAAAGGAAATTTTTCCAAAATTTGTTATTTTTCTAATTTCTGTTCCGTCCCTTTTTGCAATATAGATCTCAAGCCTTGGAGGTGCTACAACTTGTTTTTCAAGAAGCTCTCTATAACTTTTAAGCTCCGCTTCATTTTCTGGATAAAAGGCTCTATAAACGATGTATTCCTCATCGGGCATAAAAAAGGGGCCGCCTTCATAACCGTAAAGATTTATAACTTTCTTTACTTCTTTTATCTTTATATCCAAAAGGTAAATGCCTATATCTCCGTCTCTGAATGAGGTGAAAACTATTTCACCTTTTTTATTTACAGTTGCTTCTGCATCATAAAGCGGATTATCAGTTAGGGGCTCTAATTTTTTTCTCTCAAGATCAAAAAGAAATATATCATAGGGAAAAATTGGCCAATAGTATCTTTTTAAATCTAATTTTGGAACTTCAGGACAAGAGGGGGAAAAGTGGTGTGTTGATGAATAAACGACTAGTTTGTTATTAGGTAAAAAATAGCCACAGGTTGTTCTACCTTTACCAGTTGAAATTAAAGAGTATTTTTTCTTTTTCAGGTCATAGATAAAGATCTGATCACACATAAATTCCTTATAGTCAGTCCTTTGGAATATTAACTTTGTGCCATCAAATGAAAAGTAGGCTTCAGCGTTATCACCGCCAGAAGTGAGCTTCTCAACATGTTCAAAATATTTCTCTTCACCTTCAAAAATAAACCTATATTTTTCAAATTCATACTGATGAATAGATTTAAACTGTAAACTTACAAGAAAGAGACTTAGAAGAGAAAGCATATTTATTATTCAATTTATGTTGAGACTTGAACTCTTTGGTTTTAGAATATATTTTAAGAAAAGTGAGTTCTAAAGTAAAGATTTTGTTAGTAAATCCGTGGGTAACAGATTTTTCTCTTTATGATTTTTGGATAAAACCTCTTGGTCTTTTAATTATAGGAAGTATTCTTAAAAAAGAAGGATTTGATGTTTCTTTAGTTGATTTTCTGGATAGGCACAATCCGTATTTTAGAGAAAAGCTGAGTGAAAAGGAGTTGAAGGAAATAAGAGATAGAAATTTTTCAACTGGAAAATTTCCGTCAAGGGAGATTCCAAAACCTAGAGTTTATGAGAACATAAAAAGAAAATATAAAATTTATGGGTGGAGTGAAGAAGTTATAAAAGAGTATCTCAAAAAACAGAGAGGTTTTGATTTTATTTTTATAACAAGCGGAATGACCTATTGGTATCCGGGAATAAGAAAAACAGTTGATTTTCTAAAAAGTATTTATCCTGATGCAGTGTTTGTACTTGGTGGTAGATATGTATTTTTTTGTAAAGAACATGCCGAAAAAAATTTTAGTGATCTTTTTCTCATTTCAGACGTAAAAATAAAGGATATTTTGGAAAAAATCGAGAGACTAACCTGTAAAAAAATTGATATAGAAAGATTCTCAGAGTATAAGTCAATTTCCTTTGAATTTTATCTTGAGTATCCAATTTTAAAGCACTTTGCAATTATAAGATCTTTAGGTTGTCCATTTAGATGTATCTACTGTGCCTCAAGTATTTTATATCCCGAGTTTACAATGTTTGACGATAATAATATAATTAAAGAGATAGAAAAAATTCACCTATTAAAAAATGCAAGAGATTTTGCCTTTTATGATGATGCCCTTTTATATCCGAAAGAAAAATTTAAGGAATTCTTAAAGAAATTTATTGAAAAAAGTTTAGATATAAGGGTTCATACACCAAATGCAATTCATGCTCGTTATATTGATCAAGAAATGGCTGAGCTTTTAAAAAAGGCTAATTTTAAAACGATAAGGATAGGATTTGAAACAATAAATGAAGAAAAGCTAAAAAAAATTTGGTCAGGAAAGCTGATGTTAAGGGACTTTGAAAACGCTATATTTAATCTAAAAAAAGCTGGTTTCGAAGAAGAAATAGGAGCCTATGTGTTAATTGGTACACTAAACGATGATCTAGATGAAATAATGAAAACCTATGAGTACCTTTTCAAAAACAAGGTTAAAATTTATCCCGCTCAATTTTCACCATTGCCCTTTAACAGTTTTTTTAATAAAGAAGAACCCCTTTTATCTAACAAATCCATCTATCCCTGTGGAAACCCAAATATAGGATTTTCTCTTTACGAAAAAATTAAGGATTTTGCAAAAGTTTTAAATAGAAATCTCTTTACAAATAGTTCTTTTACAGAGCTTTATAAAAAATTTTTTGACAAAGAATCACTTTGAAAGGACCTTTTCAAAGACATCTTTAAATTTTGCTCTTAAAAAGTGAATATCTTGAAGGGATCTTAAATTTATATCTTTAATTTTTAGATTAAAGACATCCTCAGCGGACAGTACATAAAGTTTAGTATCCTCCAATTTCTTCTCAACTATTCTGTAATTATTTATATCCTCTTTCAAAAACAATTTAATTCTCCAGGGCAAGATTCTTCTATGATAAAATACAAGATAGTCTTCTTCAATGCTTTCTCTTTTTTTAAGGATGTCAGGTAAAAGTTTATACTTTATGTTACCTTTAATTTTCATGCCCATGTTAAGCATCAACCTCACAAACCTTTTGATATTTTCTTCATCAAAATCAATGATTATTTCTATGTATCTCAATTTTTTTCTTATACCCAAAACATACATAGCAGAGTCATCAAAAATAGCATAGTTAACTCCGTACTTTTCGAAAAAAGAAAAGAGTCTCACAAACTTTAAAAGATAATTTCTCACTATTTTTTCTTCTTCGGTTTTAATATAACAAAGAGTTGATTCTCTCCAGCTTTTTTAATTTCACCTTCTGGCTCAGCAAAATCTTTAACTCTATCAATAAACTTTTCCATTATTTCTCTTCCCTGAGTATCAATAAAAATTACTTCTCTTCCCTTAAAAAAGAGTCTAACCCTTACTTTATGTCCGTCATCTATAAATTCACTTAACTTTTTTATTTTTAATTCAAGATCATGTTCACTTGTAGAGGGTCTAAAAGATATTTCCTTTTCTTCAGCAGTCTTAGTATGTTTTTTCTTTTTCTTCATTTCATATTTAAATTTTCCATAATCTAAAATCTTACAGAGGGGAGGATTATCTGTTGGAACTATTTCAACAAGATCAAAACCTTTCTCGTATGCAAGCTCAAGAGCTTCCTTAAGAGGCATTACACCCAAAAATTTACCATTCTCATCTACAACCTTTACTTCTTTTGCTTTTATGTTCTCATTAACACGATAGGGCTCCTTTTCTCTTGCAACTGGCCCTTTTGGATACCACCTTCTTCCCATAAATAAAATTAGAGTTTTTATTGGAATTGAACCTCATTGAAAACTTTTTAAATTTGAATTTATTCAAGAAATAAAAAATAAGAGATGAAGGAAATAGAACCTACTCGATTTCAATTTCTTTTTTTATCCTACTTACTATCTCCTCTAAGGCCATTGAACCCAAATTACCCTCCCTATGTTTTCTGACTGAAACAGAATTTTGCTCTTCCTCTTTTTTTCCAACAATAAATATATAGGGAATCTTCTCGAGCTCTGCTTTTCTAATTTTATAATTGAGAGTTTCATTATCATAGTCTATTTTACACCTTAATCCCCTCTGGTTTACAAATTCTTTAACCTTTTCTGCATAGTTAAAAAATTTTTCACTTATGGGTAAAATCCTTATCTGTTCAGGTAAGAGCCAAAGTGGGAACTCACCACCATAGTGCTCAATTAAAACTCCAAAAAACCTTTCCATCGAACCTAAAAGTGCCCTATGTATCATATAGGGCCTTTTTTCCCTTCCGTCCTTATCCCTAAAACTTATTTCAAACCTTTCAGGTAAATTAAAATCAAATTGAATAGTAGTACATTGCCATTCTCTACCAATCGCATCTTTAATTAATATATCTATTTTTGGACCATAAAAAGCACCCTCTCCCTCTGCAATTTCAAAATTTAAAGAACAATCCTTTGCCGCTTTAATAAGTGAACCTGTAGCCCTTTCCCACATCTCCTCTGTTCCTACAAAATCCTTAGGTCTTGTAGATATTAAAACTCTATATTCTTTAAAACCAAATTTAGAAAGAACAAAAAGAGCAAAATCTATAACACCCTTTATTTCGTCCTCAACCTGTTCAGGGGTACAAAAGATATGAGCATCATCCTGAGTAAAGCCTCTAACTCTTGTTAAGCCATGCAGCACCCCACTTCTTTCAAAGCGATATACAGTTCCAAACTCAAAAAGCCTTAGGGGCAAATCTCTAAAACTTCTAATTTCACTTTTATATACCTGAATGTGAAAGGGACAGTTCATCGGTTTTATATAGTAGCCCTCTTTATCCTCTAAAAAAGTCATTTCAGGATACATGTTCTCCTTGTAAAATTCAAGATGACCCGAGATTTCCCATAATCTTTTTTTGCCAACATGAGGTGTATAAACAGGTTGATAATTCCTTTTGATATGCTCCCTAAATAAAAAGTTTTCTATTTCTCTTCTTATAAAGGCTCCCTTTGGAAGCCATATAACAAGACCCGGACCCACATCTTCAGAAAGATAGAATAAATTAAGTTCTTTTCCAACCTTCCTGTGATCTCTTTTTTTTGCCTCCTCTAGTCTCTCTAAATAATTCTTCAGATCCTCCTCATTTGGAAAGGCTATCCCGTATATTCTTTGGAGTACCGGCCCCTTTTCATTTTTTCTCCAATAAGAAGATGAAGAAGAAATAATTTTAAAAGCCCCTATTAAACCAGTTCTTACAAGATGAGGCCCTGTACAAAGATCAATGAAATCTCCCTGCCTATAACAACTTACATACTCATCCTCTATTTCTTTTAAAATTTCGACTTTAAAATTTTCTCCCCTTTTATTAAAGATTTCTATTGCCTCTTCTTTTTTGATTTCTATCCTTTCTATTAATAGGTTCCTTTTAATAATTTCTCTTGCTCTTTCTTCAATTTTTTCAAGATCTGAGGGGGTAAAGGTTTTTTCGTCCATATAAAAATCATAGTAAAAGCCATTTTCTATGGGTGGACCTATAGTTAGTTTTGCAAAGGGAAAAAGCTCTTTTACTGCATGAGCCATAACATGTGAAGAGGTATGCCAAAAAGTCTCCTTGCCAAGAGGATGACTAAAATCAAGTAACCTTATTTCTTTTTCATCACCTTTTATCTGATAGGTTAAATCCTTTAATTTTCCATCAACTAAAGCTACAAGGAATACACGGTCATCCTCTATTAGTTCTATTATTTTTTTTCCTTTGTTTTTAATAATCTCTTCTCTACTTAAAACCTTCTCTTTCACAATCTTTTTCTGATCAAATTAAAAAGCTATTCTTTCTGAAACGCTTTTACCCTGAAGGAATAAAAGCAGGTAATCTCTACCTCCTGCTTTTGAATCTGTTCCAGACATGTTAAATCCTCCAAAGGGGTGAACATCTACTAAAGCGCCCGTGCATTTTCTGTTTATATAAAGATTACCAACATGGAAGTTTTCTTTTGCCTTTATGATATTTTTCCTGTTATATGAGAAGACAGCTCCAGTGAGACCATAATCTGAGTTATTTGCAACTCTTAGAGCATCATCGAAATCTTTTGCTTTTATTATAGAAAGTACTGGACCGAAAATTTCTTCCTGAGCTATTGTTGCATTTTCATCAACATCTTTAAATATTGTTGGCTCAATAAAGTATCCACCTTCAATTTTTGCCTTATTGCCACCAAATATTAGTTTACCCTCTTTTTTCCCGATTTCTATATAACTTAATATCTTACTTTCTGAAGAAGCGTTAATTACAGGTCCCATAAAGTAGTTCTCTTTAGCAGGCCCGATCTTGATCTTTTTCACCTCTTCTACGAGCATCTCAATAAATTTGTCGTAAATATCTTCAAGAAGGATAAGTCTTGAGCAGGCTGAACACTTTTGACCTTGATAACCATAGGCAGAGACTATAGTCCACTTTACGGCATCCTCAAAGTTTGCTTCATTATCAATTATTATTGCATTTTTTCCACCCATTTCTGCTATAACTCTTTTTAGCCACTTTTGACCTTTACTTACCTTTGCTGCAAGTTCATAAATATGACATCCAACCTCTCTTGATCCTGTAAAAGCTACGAATCTTGTTTTGGGATGAGCAACAAGGGGATCTCCAACTTTAGATCCTGATCCTGTAAGGAAATTAAGAACACCTTCTGGTAAGCCTGCTTCATGCATCAATTTAACAAATTTATAGGCAATAAGGGGAGCATCAGAGGATGGTTTTAAAATTGCACAGTTACCTGTCACAATACTTGCTGTTGTCATTCCTAATGTTATAGCTAATGGGAAGTTCCAAGGTGGAATAATAACGCCTACTCCAAGAGGAATATAGAAGTATTCAGGGATTTCGCCTTCAAAAGGTGTAAGGCTTTGAAGTTCACCGAACTTGACGGCTTCTCTTGCGTAGAATTCTAAGTAATCTATGGCTTCTGCAGTATCAGCGTCTGCTTCAGCCCAATTTTTTCCAACTTCTAAAACCATTGTTGCAGAAAACTCATGTTTTCTTTTTCTAAGTAAGTGTGCTGCTCTAAGCAAAATTGCAGCTCTTTCTTTTGGTTCTATTCTTTTCCACTCCTCAAAAGCTTCCCATGCAACGCTTATAGCTTCCTCTATATTTTCTGGCTTTGCAACTGAAAACTCCCCAATAACCTCATCATATTTTGAGGGATTTATACTTTTAAAGGTCTCATCTGTATAAATTTCTTTTCCTTTAATTATAAGGGGATATTTTCTACCTAGTTCGGATTCCACTTTCTTTAAAGCTTCTTCGAAAGCCTTTTTATTTGATGGATCTGAAAAATCTGTTAAGGGTTCATTTCTAAATGGAGGTACATTAAAGGCCATTTGAATTATCCTCCAATCTTAATGCTAAAATGAGGAGTTGAACCAGTTTAAGTTTAATTTTATTGAAATTTATCCTTAATTTTCAAGGTTATTTTACTTAGTGAAAACTCCCGGAATTTTTGTGCCACATCTAAAACATTTGCCGTTAATCACCTTATTTTCTACTATATCGAAAATGCTTCTTTTAATAAGTAAAATTCTGCAGTTATGACAGTAGGTATTTTCGTATTTATGAAAGGGTACATTTCCGATGTAAACGTACATTAGTCCCTCACTAATAGCAATATCCCTTAATATTTCGAGTCTTTTAACCGATGTGGGAGGAGCGCTGAATTTATAAGCTGGGAAATATCGAGTCAAATGATAGGGAGTATCTTCTCCAATTTCTTCTTTTATTCTTCTTGCAATATCTTTTATATCTTTTTCGTTATCATTAAAACCTTCAATTACAAGAGTTACTATCTCAACCCATAGACCTTTCTTTTTTGAAATTTTTATATTTCTCCAAACTTTTTCTACATCAGCGCCGCAGTACTTTTTAACAAATTCCCTGCTCCCCTTTATGTCAAAACTTATAGCATCAAGACCTGAATCTATTAAAATATTTAGTGCCTCCTCTGTCATATAACCATTTGAAACGAAAGTATTATAATAATTTTTATTTTTAGCAAGTTTAAAAACGTCAACGGAATACTCAAATAAAAGTGTTGGTTCATTAAAGGAAATGCTTGTTCCCTCACATTTATAAAATTCCATAATTTCAATGAATTTTTCTGGTGGTATAAATTCACCTTTACCTATGTTTTCTGGTGTTTTACTTATTTCAAAGTTTTGACACCACGGACATAAGAAATTACATGAAAAGGAACCTACTGTAAGTGCCTTAGTACCAGGATAAAAGTGGTAAAAGGGCTTTTTTTCAATAGGATTAATACTGATAGATGATATATCCCCATATGTTAACGTGTAAATCTTTCCATCTACATTAATTCTAGTCTTACAGAATCCTAAATCACCTCTTTTTAACTTACATCTTCTCTCACATACGATGCATATTGAGTAGTCATCTTTCTTTTCATAAATAGCTTCTCTTACTCTCTTTTGATTTATTATTTTTATTGGAGTAATATCAATAGTTTCAAATATTGGAAAGAAGGAGACCCTGTCGTTGTCCTTCAATTCTCTATCCAAAAAGGAATTTTCACCGTTTACAAGTACAAGATGAATAAGCTCTTCTTTTATTTTAAAGATTTCAAGAATATCTCTTACTTTTTTGCCCTCTTCAACAAAGAGTTCAAACTCCTTTTTTCTCAGGTGAGCTGGCAAAAAATCATTTAATTCTTCATAAAATCTTACTTTTACTTTCATAATCTGAATGTATTAAAATAATTTTAATTTAGGTTCAACCCCAAAACATAAATGGTTTAAAAAATGAGGGAAGCTTATATTATATCGGGTGTAAGGACACCGGTAGGGAAAATTCTTGGGAATTTGTCTTCCTTTAGTGCAACAGACTTGGGCGGAATGGTAATAAAGGAGGCTGTTAGGAGATCAAATGTTCCTCCTGAAAAAATTGATGAGGTCATAATGGGATGTGTTTTACCGGCAGGTCTTGGGCAGGCTCCGGCAAGAATTGCAGCTATTAAAGCTGGATTAAGTGTAACAACTCCTGCATTTACAATAAATAAAGTTTGTGGCTCAGGTCTTAAGGCCTGCATGTTAGGTGTTCAGGCAATAAGGGCAGGTGATATAGAAATTGCAGTTTGTGGCGGAATGGAATCAATGAGTAATGCTCCTCATCTTTTAAATTTAAGATCTGGAGTGAAATATGGAGACTCAAAGGCTATTGACCATATGGTCTATGATGGTTTATGGTGCTCTTTTAATAGCCAGCATATGGGTAATCTCGCCGAATATACCGCAAGAAAGGCAGGCATAAAAAGGGAGGAGCAAGATAAGTTTGCATATGAAAGCCATATGAAAGCAGTTAAGGCAACAAAAGAAGGTAAATTTAAAGATGAGATAATTCCTATAGAGATAAAAACAAAAGAAGGTGTAAAAGTAATTGATAGGGACGAATCACCTAGAGAGGATACTTCACTTGAGAAGTTAGCTGAATTAAAACCTGTTTTTGAGAAGGATGGAACTGTAACAGCTGGAAATGCGCCTGGATTAAATGATGGTGCTGCGGCAGTTGTTATTGCTTCAGAAAAAGCTGTAAAGGAGTTAAATTTAAAACCCATAGCAAGGGTAATATCTTATGCCACCAATTACGTTGAACCGAAGGAACTCTTTTTTGCACCAATTGGAGCTATAGAGAAATTGACACAAAAGTCTGGTCTTAAGCATCCTAACGATTTTGATTTGATGGAAATAAACGAAGCCTTCGCTGCTCAAATTTTGGCAGACGCTAAAGCTTTAGAATTAGATATGAGTAAGGTTAACGTTCACGGAGGAGCAATAGCAATTGGTCACCCTATAGGAGCTTCAGGAGCAAGAATTCTTGTTACACTTATTTATGCTCTAAAGCAATATGGAAAGAAAAAGGGATTTGCTGCTTTATGTTTAGGAGGTGGAGGTGCTGTTGCCCTGTCAATTGAGATGGTATAAAAATGAGGATAATACTTTGTCTTTTGATATTTAGTTATAAAGACCTTTTATATAGAGATAGAGTTATTGCAGTTGTAGACAAAAGACCTATATTTGAAAGTGAAGTCTTAGAGGCTCTTAAATTTTTTAAACTTTTAAAACCAGAATTAAAAGAAGAGGAGGAAAGGGAATTAAAGAAGAAAATACTTGAAAGTTTAATAGAAAATGAACTTATTTTAATTGAGGCTAAAAAAGATACGACAATTAAGGTGGAAAGTGAAGAGATAAGTTCCTATCTTGAGGATGAAATAAACAGGTTAAAAAGGGAGATGGGTGAGTCTGTCTTTGCTGATGAACTTAAAAAGGAGAATTTAACTGAGGAAACTTTAAAGGAAAAATATTTTGAGCAAGTTGAACGAAACTTATATATTCAAAAGTATATTGCAAAGTACATAGCCCCTAAAATAGAGATATCGCCAAAAGAGATCGAAGAGTTTTATAAGAGTTATATAGACTCTATACCAGAGCTTCCTGAGGGATTTGAACTTTCACATATCTTTATTCCAGTAAAGCCTTCTAAAGAAATAATAGAAGCAGCAAGAAAGAGGGCAGAGTCGGTGTATAAAGAGCTAAAGGCAGGAGCTGATTTTGGTTATCTTGCTCTCAAATATTCTGATGACAAGTTTTCAGCTATTAAGGGAGGAGATATAGGGTACATAGAAAGGGGAACCTTTCCTCAAGATGTTGAGGAAAAGCTATATAAGTTTAAAGAGGGTGAGATTACACAGCCGATTCAAGGGGATCTTGGTTTCTTTATTTTCCAGATCGTAGATAAAAAAGAAAATAAAATTCATTTGAGGCAAATTGTAATTGCAACACTCCCTACAAAGAGTGATACTATAAGGGCATTAAATAGGGCAAAGGAGGCAAGAAAATTTGCAGAGGAGAATGGGTTTGAGGAGGCAGCAAGGAAATATTCAGAGGATCCTTTAACAAAGGATAAAGGAGGATATTTAGGTTTTGTTCCTTTCGAAAACTTAAAGGAGGATGTAAAGTTAGAACTTTTAAACTCAAAAGACGGAGATATAGTAGGTCCCTTTTACCTAGATTACGGTTATCATATTTTCAAAAGGATCTCTTATAACAGAGGAGGTAAACCATCTTTTGAGGAGATCAAGTTTCAAATCCAAAACCTTCTTTTTCAGAGAAAAGTTCAAAAGCTTTTAAAGAAAAAAGTTTCTGAAATAAAAAATAAAGTTTATGTAGAGATATTTGAACAATGAGCAAATTTGAGAATTGATAAATTTATAAAGTTATTTAACATTATAAAAAGTAGAAAGTATGCTAAGATTGCCTGTGAAAAAGGATTAGTTTATGTGAATGAAAAGAAAGTTAAGGCTTCATACAAGGTTAAAAAGGGGGATAAAATTAAAATTGAGCTAATGGATAAAAAAGTTGAGGTTGAAATATTAGATGTTCCTACAAAAACTTTTAAAAAAGAGGAATTTGACAAGTATATAAGGATTTTGAACATAGAAAAGAAGAAAATTGCTTAAAGTATATATAACTCCTGGTGATCCTTTTGGAGTTGGCCCTGAAATTATTTTAAAGGCATTGTCTAAATTGAAGAAATTAAAATTCAGTATAGTAATAGGTTCTGATTATTATTTTTTTGAAAAGAAGGCAAAAGAATTTGGAGTTGACTTTTCTAATCAGCAAATTCTTTTTGAAAATATATACGGGATAAAAGGAAAAGAGAAAAATTTTGCATCTTTAGAAGGAGCAAGGTTTTCAATTGAGTCTCTTGATTGGGCAATTGAAAAATTAAGAGAAAAGAAAGAGGGAGTAATTATAACTGGGCCTGTATCAAAAGAAGCTATTAGAAAAATACTTCCAAACTTTATCGGACAAACTGAGTATATATGTGAAAAAATTGGAGTAGAAACAAAAAAGGTTTTAATGAGTTTTTACTTTAGAGGAAAATTTATAGGTCTTTTTACTCAGCACATTCCCCTTAGAGAAGTTTTTAATTACATAAATAAAGAGCTCTATCTTGAAAGACTATCCATATTTAAAAAAGAAATAAAGAAAATTATAAAGAAAAGTCCAAAGATAGCTCTTTTGGCCTTAAATCCTCATGGAGAAGAGTTTGGTGAAGAGGAGAGGAATCTGAAAAAGTACATAAAATTTAGTAAAAATTTAAAAGGTTTTTTTCCTGCAGATTCTTTTTTTGGTTATTCTTTATATAAAAACTTCGATGGAATTTTTGCCTTTTATCATGATCAAGCAACAATACCTGCAAAAACTCTTGGTCCATCAATTCAGGTTACTCTTGGTTTACCTCTTTTAAGACTTTCTCCTGATCACGGTCCCGCCTATAATATGAAGGGCAACGCTAACTTTCAGTCTATGCTTGAGTGTTTTAAATTTGTTAAAAAATATCTTCTATTTTGATCTTTTATACTTACCCATTAATTCGCCGTAACCTATTATGTGTCCCTCCATTTTTTTCAAGACCTCTTTTTTTGTTGCTCCAGGTTTTAGATCAAGGGTAGTATCAAGTGCATATAGCTTAAAGAAATACCTGTGAGTTCCTGAGGGGGGACATGGCCCACCGTATCCGAGTTTTCCCCAGCTATTTTTACCGTGAACTGCCCCGTTTTCGAGTTTTTCAAGAGGTTTTATTCCTGCTTCTAGCTTTCTCACATCTGGAGGTATATTAAATAGAATCCAATGATCCCATATACCAAGGGGAGCATCAGGATCATCACAGATTAACACAAAACTTTTTGTTCCCTCTGGCACATTTGTCCATTCTAAGGGTGGAGATACATCTTCACCATCACATGTATACTTAACGGGAATAAAATCCCCATATCCAAATTCCGGCGATTTTACGGTAATTTCTTTATACTCTGATTTTGTCCCCTTCTTTGATAAACTTCCAAAAATAAAAAGAGGTATAAATATCATCATCACCTTCACACCTCCCTTCCCCTTTTATTTTTATTTTAACTAAGATATCCTAATTTTTTCAAGAAATTTGGATCACTTCTCCAGTTCTCTTTAACTTTGACCCAAAGATCTAAGAAAACTTTTTTATTTAATTTTTTCTCTATGTCTATTCTTGATAGAGTACCTATTTTTTTAATTTTTTCTCCTCCTTTACCGATAATAATGCTTTTTTGTGAGTCTTTTTCAACGTATATGATGGCCCTTATGTAAACTTTATTTTGTTCTTCTCTCCATTCTTCAACTTCTACAGCGGAGGAATAGGGGATTTCTTCTCCGTAGAGGTTAAAAATTTTTTCTCTTATAATTTCAGCTACAAAAAAGCGCATAGGTTTATCTGATAGGTCTTCGCTGTCATAGAGTGCTTCTCCATAGGGCAATAGTTCGACGACTTTCTGTTCTAAGATATCTAAGCCATCACCTGTTGAGGCAGAGATTGGAATGATTTCTTTAAATAGGTTCAATTTACTGTAGAGGTCTATAACTGGTAAAATTTCATTTTTGCTTACTGTATCTATTTTATTTATTGCGAGAATTGCTTCTTTTTTAGAGTTTTTTATAAGTTCAATCAGTTTTTGTTCTATGTCTCCGATTTTAGGGACAGGTTCAACCATTAAAATTAAGAGGTCAGAGTTTTCTATTACTTTTTTTATTTCTTCGATCATTGTTTTATGGAGTTCGTATTTTACTTTATTGAGCATTCCAGGGGTATCGTAAAAGCATATTTGGTAGTTAGGGGTTGTTTTAATTCCTAGGATGTTTACTCTTGTTGTTTGAGGTTTAGGTGTTATTATTGAGATAAATTCTCCGATTAGAGCATTTAGGAGTGTAGATTTACCTACGTTAGGTCTTCCTATTATTGAAACGTATCCTGATTTAAAATCTTTTTTGGATTCCAAATTTTACCTCCCTTTTAAGTGTGAATAATTTTGGTTTAAAGTGGTCGTATTGAACAAAAAGAGAAAACGTTTTTTTTAAAATATAACCAATTTTAAATTTAAAAGCCGAATGAGGTGAAAGACTTTCTATATAGATTAATTTAGGCTCAAAAATTAAGTTTCTGTAATTTAGTTTGAAAATCAAATGAAGAAAAATTAATTTATCGTTGTAATTTTCGTATCTAATAAGGGTTTTATTAAATAAGTGAAATTCAAAAGTAAAGATGTTTAAGTCTCTTATCTTATTCATCAAGAATTTATTATTTTGAAGAAGGGGAAAGTCTAAAGTGTTATCAAAAAATTTTTTGTAGCCGAATTTTAATATAATTTTTCCGATATTTAGAAACAATTCAGAAAAAAAGTTAGAGGCAAAGTTTTTTTCCATTTTACTAATTGAAAATGGCAGATGAATTAAGAGATTATTATACTCTTCTACGGGGTTAAAATATTCGATTCCCTTAGAAAAACCGGTTGCAAGGAAAATAATTGGGTTAAAGTAAAAAAGTTTAAGGGAAGGCAAAATTTTTTTATCAAAAAAATTAAGACTTACTAGAAGATCTATCCCTATAATACGAGAGTTTAAGAAAACAAAGGGAGATAAATTTGTTATTAAATTTTTGTTAAGTGTTTTAAGTCCAAAACCAGTTTTTAAATTTTTAAAGTATAAAAAACTAGTGGATGATTGATTATGATAAAAGAATTTTGAGCTTGAATCCTTGTGCTTATTATAAAAAACCGGAAAATTAATGTTTATGTAAGAATGAAGTCTCTTAGAGCTAATCTGATAGTTAAATTTTAAATTTTGAAAGATAAATATGATATTTTCGCTACTTTTAAAAAGGAGCTTAGTTGAAATTAGGCTGTCTCTATCAGTTTTGAAAAAGTCCATATTAAGATAGAAAGAATTAAAATTCTTATGTAAGTATGAGTTAGAAGAAATTCTAAAGGGCTTCGTGCTTTTTTCAAGGTTAAAATCTATGGATTTAAAAAAGGACAGAGAAAATTTTAGAGGTTTATCAAAGATCTTTTTGTTTATTAGTCTTTTTGAATAATACTCATAAACTGAGAGTTCAGGCTGTAGGAGGATAATCAAAATGAAAATAGACATATCTTGCAGTTTTAAGTATATTATTATAAAATTTAATTATGAGAGTAAGAAAGATGAGAAAAATTTTTATACTATTTTTATGTTTCGATGTTTGGGCACAGACACTGATAATAGATGGTTTAGGTGACAAAGAGGTTTTAAAGAAAATAAGTGAAGCACTTAAAGATCGCGTCTTTTATTATATAAAACCAGAGGACACCGTTAACAATATAGATGCTTACAATTTGGTTATTTTACTGGGGGATAAGGCACTGGAAGTGTATAATAAAAATAAATGGGAAAAACCTTGTATAGTAGGTTATGTTAAAAAGCCCATTAATGAAATACCTGTAGCAGGAACTGGTTTAAGGTATGAATTACCCCCTTCAGTTTTATTTACAATAATTTCGACATTAATGAAATGGGTAAAAAAGGTAGGAGTTATATTGCCTTATGAGTATTCAGAAAGCAATTTTGTTGAAGAGTTAAAAAGGGCCTCAAAAAATTTTAACATTGAATTAAAAATAGTTTTTGTGCAAGGGAAGGCTGTAAAAAAAGCTCTTTCACAGCTAAATGATATTGATTTATTTTTACTTATTCCGAGTGATTTAACTTTGGAGGAAAACTCTTCGAGATACTTCATTGAAGAATTTTTAAAAATTAAAATTCCAACATTTGGCTTTGAAAAAAATCACGCACTTATGGGTGCTTTGATCAGTTATAGTTTAGAGAAGGTTTATTTAAAAGAGCTAATAGATATTATTACACTTGTCCATGAAGGAAGAGAGCCTTCTACCATTCCTGTTAGATATCCTTCAACTTACGAGATATTTATAAAGAAAAAAACAAAGGATTTTTTAAAGCTTAGTATAGATAAGGCAACCTTTAAAAATATAAATGAAATTTGAGGAGTTATTAGTTAAGTGTATCGATCAAAAAAACGAAATAGAAGCAGCTAAATGTATCAAAAGTTACCTCGAGAAAGAAGCTATAGATGCTACAATTCAAATAAAATTGAATGGCTATGAAATAACAATATCTCCTTTTAAAAATATAAGCATAAAAAAAATAGATGACGAAATTGATTTAAAAGTTTCTATAAAAGGAGAATTAGATAAAAAGTATGAGAATCTCTTAAATTTTCTTTTTTTTAACTTTTTAAAAAGAAGAGAAAATGAGCTAAAACTGAAAATAAAGAGTTTAATCAAAGGGAGTTTAAAAAGAGAGGAAATTGATGAATTTTTTGATAGTCTTGAGGAGAAGGAAAGAAGAGTTTTAGAAAGGGACCCTCTTTTTTATCTATTTTTTTCCTATCGTGATCTTTTAAAAAACTTAGAGAAAAAGTCAAGTACTTATCAAACCTACACAGAACTTCTCAATTTTGCCTTTTTTAAGATAATAAATTGCGAAAGAGAAGAGCATTTACAAGAAATACTTTTTTATATTTTAAGAAGAATTCTAAAAGATAAATTTGAGTTCTTTTTTTTATTTTTTGAAGACAGTGTTTTACCATTAAACACAATGTTTTCGTCAAATTTTCTTGATGAATTTTTCTATGAAGATTTGTGTAGAAATAAGATCAAAGAAGGTGTAAATAGAGTAAGATATAAAAACAAAGAATTACATCTATTTTATTCTAGATTGATTGAGAGTGAATTGGGCGCTTTAGGCATTTATACAGATGAAGAAATTGATTACGAGATGAGCAGGTTTTTTGAGTATATATCTGTCCTTACTCTTTATTTCTTTTTAAAGGGAAATATTAAATTTTCTTATGACTTTACAAAAAAATTGTTACCAGTGATAAACGTAAAGGCGCTTTTATTAAAGTATAAAAAGAAGGAAGAACTTATAGAAAATCTTACATCTCCACTTAAAAAACTAGACATCGTTGAAATAATAAAAAAAGTGTTAAGTACTCTTGAATTTGAAATTTTAAGAAAGAAAATAAGAATTAATATTGAAAGGGAAGAATTTTTTTGTGAAGGGGACAGGGATCTTTTAGAAATTGCCTTTCTGTATCTCTTTAGATATTTAATTTCATTTAATAGAATAAGGGGGTTTATAAACATATATTTTAAAGAGGGTGAAATCCAAATTGAGGACTCAGGAATAGGGATGACTGATAGGGATTTAAATTTAATTTTAGATCCTCAAGACATAGAGGAGGATCTATCTGTTGTAGGAATTATATTTAAAACTCTCGGGTATTATGTCCATATTGAGGTTGAAAAAGGTATTGGGAATAAAATAAGAATTACTTTTTAAATGTTTCCAATCTACATCTATGAGTTTCTAAGAAAAATAAAGATGGAAAGTAGTGATCTTCTCAAAAACGAAATGGAAAGACTTTTACTTTTACAAAACATTATTGATGGTAGAATAATATTAAATAAAAGCAAGATAAATATTTATGACTTTATACTAGATTTTGTTGATAAAGAAAAGGAGGAAGGAATTATCTTTCAAATTGATCTTTTTTCTCCAATAGATAGTTTACAGATAGAAACAGATAAAGATTATCTATACAAGATCATAAAAGAAATAATCAATAATTCAAAGACAGCGATCTTACGATCTGGATTGATAAGGATAAAAATTAATAAAAAAAAGCATGTTATTTTAGAAATAAGTGACTCAGGAATAGGAATATCTAAGTCAGATATAGACAAAATTTTTGATCCCTTTTTTTTAACAAATTATAAGTTTTTTAAGGGTCATCTTGGAATAGGCCTTTCGATTGTAAAGGGACTATTAAAATTTATGGGATCAGAAATAAAAGTTGAATCAGAATACTTAAGAGGAACGAAAGTAACTTTATATTTGATTTAAAGTCGAGTCGGATTTTATAATTAAACCTAATTTCTTCTATGCATCATCAGGAAATTAAAATAAGGGAAAATCTTTATCGGCTCCTTGAGGAGGAGGAACAAAACTTTCACCTTATAGAAGAGAAATTAAGAGAAAAAAAAGAGTTAATAGAAAAGGAAAAATTAAGAGTACAAAATGAGCTTTTAATTTTTATAGAAGAAATGAATAATAAAAAAGAGGAAATAATAAGGAACGGAATTTCAAGAATAGAGGAGGAATGCAACAAAATTTTTGAGGAGGGAAAAAATAAAGCCCAAGATTTTATCTTGAATTTTGAAAATTATAAAGAAAAAGCCTTAATGATATTAGAGGAAATTATTTTAAGGGGAGAAATTTAAAATGGGTAGTTTAAAGATGAAAAAAGTTGAAATTATTGGTGAAATAGAAAAATTGGATAAGTTTTTGATCGAATTACAGGAATTTTCTGTTTTACATGTTGAAGATAGTGAATTTGAACTAGATGAAAATGAAAAGATAAAAAGAGCAATAAGCGATAAAGAAAAAGAAATTCTTAAGAAGATTGAAAGAAGTATACATTTAATAAATGAAATAAAAAAAGAGGGACTAGTTTTTAATGTTAAGGCTCAAAAATTTGAGTTTAAAAGTTTAGAAGAGCTTATAGTTAGATTGAATTTAATTTATCAGGAATATCAAAAACTAAAAGAAGAAGAGAGGAAAATCTTGGAGGAGAAAAGCTTATATTCCTCATTTAATAAAATTTTAGAAGCTTTTGAGGAGTTAGTGGAAAAAAAGGAAATAGAGTTAAGTGAAGAGTTTAACTTAAGTGGACTTCTTTTATCTAGAGAAGATCTGGTGCAGTTAGAAAGATTAAAAGAAGCTTTAAAAAAAGAATATGGAGAAAAAGTAAAGATTTTTTATAGGGTAATAAAAGGAAATCAGATAGCTGTTCTTATAGCCTATTTGCCAGAAGTGTCGGAAGAATTAAAAGAGAGAATATGGAAAGAGGGTTTACCTGAGTTAATGTTACCTGGTGAAATGGAGAGGCTTTCATTTAAGGAAATGCTTTACTTTTTAAGAGAAAAACTTATAGGGATACCGGGGAGATTAAGAGAAAATGAGTTAAAGAAAAAGAGACTAATTGAAGAGAATATTGATTTTCTTTACAATAGTTTTTACATTCTTGAAGATTTAAGAGATCTACTAAGAGTAAAAGAAAGGGGGGTTTATCTTACTAAGTATTTCTTTTATCTTGAGGGATTTTTACCTGAGAAAGAGATGGGAAATTTAAAAGATTTGGTAAAAAAACATGGATGTTACATTAGTGAGTCAATTCCTAAAAAGGAAGAATATAAAAGAGTACCAGTTTTACTTAAAAATTCATCTTTTTTCAAAAATTTTGAACCACTTATAGAGTTTTTTTCCTTACCTGTTTATAGAACTTATGATCCCACGCCTTTGATTGGTCTTTTTTTCCCACTTTACTATGGATTTATGTTAGGTGATATAGGTTATGGACTTTTAGGTTTAATCCTTTTTTCTTTTCTCTATTTAAGATCAAAAAATAATCTTTTAATAAGAAAAATCTCTTTTATTTTTATCGTTGCTTCAATTTTTTCAATCTTTTTTGGTGTTATATATATGGAGATGTTTGGAGATGTCTTAGAAATATTAGGATTTAAGCCTATTTTTCATAGAGTGCATGAGGCAAATACTTATCTTTTAATGGCAATAACTTTTGGATCGTTCCAAGTTATACTTGGTTTGATACTTGGTATAATTAATGCTTTTATTTTAGGGCACAGGGAACATGCAATTGGAGTTTTTTCTATGTTATTAGGTCTTATATGTATTTTAATGATTTCCCTTTCTTCTTTAGGCTTTATACCTTCTCTTTATAATAAGGTTTTTTTATTTATGTTATTAATTTTTATGGTTTTATCTTTTAAGTTCCATGGGCCAGCAGCGCCTATAGAGATTTTCTCTGCCTTTGGACACATACTTTCTTTTGCAAGACTTATGGCAATAGGACTTTCTTCAGCAATAATAGCGGTAATAGCAAACAAATTTGTTAACTTATTACCTTCAATTTTAATTGGTATAACTACAATGTTTTTATTCCATATACTTGCTTTTTTGCTTGGAATTTTTGACCCAACTATTCAGGGCTTAAGACTACAATTTGTTGAGTTTTTTACAAAATTTTATGTTGCTGGTGGAAGAGAATATAGACCACTTTTTAAAAGACTAAAAGAGGTTCGAATCCCTGAAATAAAGTAATTAAGAGAGAAAAAATGAAAAAAGTATGGTTTTTTATTTGGACAGTAATATTTTTATTTTTATATTCCTCTACACTTTTTGCAACTGAAGCAGCAGAGGTAGCTAAAACTGAGGGAGAAAATGGTCTTTCAAAACTTTTAGCCTATATAGGTGTTGCTCTTACTGTGGGTATTCCTGGACTTGGAACTGGTTGGGCTCAATCAAGAATAGGAGCAGCAGGAGCCGGAACTATTGCAGAAAGACCTGAAACAGCAATATGGATAATTATAATGCTTGCAATTCCTGAAACAACTGTAATACTTGGTTTTGTTATTGCCTTTATGCTCATGGGTAAAATTTAATGACCTTTAAAGAGTATATAGAGGGAAAAATAAAAGAAATTGTTGAAGAAATTGATAGAGAGAAAAATTGGGAGATAAGAAAAATTAGAGAAAATTTTGAAAAAGAAAAGTTAAAAATAAAGGAAAAGGTTATAAGGGAGGCTGAGGAGTTTTTAAGAATGGAAAGAGTAAGGAAATTAGCTGAAGTAAGAATGAAAGTTCTTAATGAATTTTTAAACTCAAGAGATAAGATTTATGAAAAACTCATAGAGTTTTTTAGGATAGAGATAGATAAAAAAAGGAAAGAAGGAGGTTATAGAAAGGAAATTGAGAATATTTTTTTAGAATCTGTTAAGGATTTTGGAGAAAATGAGGGAATAGTTTTTTGTTCTCCCTATGACTATGAAGTTATTAGTGGGCTTGTTTTAGAAAAAAAGCTAAATTTTGAGGTAAAGGTTGATGAGAGTTTATTTTTTGGTGTGATAGTAGAAAGAAAGGATGGAAAAATTAGGGTTTTAAATACACTTGAATCAAGATTAAAAAAGGCAGAACCCTACTTAATGCAAGTTTTATTCAGGGATATTTTTAAAATTCATTATGGATGATTTTGGGTATATAAATGCGAGAATAAGGGCAAGGAAGGAAAAACTTCTAAAAAGATCTGAAATAGAAGAGCTTTTACAAGCTGAGAATTTTGAAAAATTTGTAGAACTTTTAAGTAGAACCGATTATGCAAGAAATATTGAAAGAGGAGAAGTTGATTTAGAGAAGGTTTTAAGAGGAATAAATAAAAACTTTGCGGATAGTATAAATAGTTTAATTAATTTCTCTTCAGGTAAACCCAGGGGGCTTTTATATATACTTCTTTCTAAGTTTCTTATTGCTAATATTAGGGCGATAATAAGAGGGAAGATGAGAGGCTTTTCTGATCAAGAAATAGAGAGAGCTTTATTTCCGATTTTAGATCTTGATGAAGTAAAGTTAAAATCCCTGGTTTCGAGGGAGAATGCCTCAGAAGTTTTGAGTTTGCTTCTATCTTTCAGGCTCGACCTGCCCTTTAAAATAACGAGTTTGTTAATAAAAAAAGTGAGGGAAGGTGATGTTGAGTTTTTTGAAAATTATTTAGAGAGATCTTACTATGAGTGGGCACTTGAAAAATTAAAGAGTGCGAATGGAAATAGGGAGGAGGTGCTATACATTTTAAATTCTTGGGGAGATTTAAAAAACATAATAGGTGTTCTTCTTTATCTGAAGTATAACATTACTCCTTTAGGAAAAATTGAGCTTTTACAAATAGGTTTTTTAACTGATTCACAGAGGAAAAGACTCTTAAGGTGTCAAAGTTTTAGAGAAGTTGCGGAGATACTTTCAGGTACGAGGTATAATGAGTTAGTAAAGTATATATTAGAGGAGGATATTATAGGATTTGAGAAAAGGTTTGAGGAGGTTTTAATTTATTGGGCGATAAAGGGATTTTTAAGAGATCCTTTATCTATTTCAATTCCGTTAGCGTATATTATAGCAAAGTATAATGAGGTGGTAAATCTTAGAATAATTGCTTTTGGTAAATATCAGGGATTAGAGAGTCATGAAATAAGGAGGGAGGTTTTGATTTTATGAAGGAGAAGGAAAGGGAAATAAGGATATTAGCGATAACTGAGGAAGGGTATGATGCTGGATTTAGGTTAGCTGGTTGTGTTACAAAGGTGGTTAAGGATGAAAGAGAGCTTTTGAGGTTGTTAGATAGTTTAATTGAGGGGGGTGAGTATGGGGTGATTCTTGTGGAGGAGACCTTGTATCAGAGGATGGATGAGAGGAAAAGGAAGAGGTATGAGGAACTATCTTTTCCTTTAGTAGTTGGTTTGAATTTAAGGGAGGAGGGAAGGGTTGATCCTGAGGAGCATTTAGGTGAGATAGCTAAAAGGACACTTGGTTATAGATTAAAAATAAAATAAAAAAATAAAAAATAGGAGAAAAAATATTAAATATTAAAGTTGGAGAGGAAAGGGATTGTGAAGGCGGACGGTCTATTAGGACCGCTCGGCTCAATCCCTTGCGGGACTTACACCTGCGGCCTATTGACCCGGTAGTCTTCCGGGGACCTTCAGGGGCACCTAATCTTGGGGCGCGCTTCCCGCTTAGATGCCTTCAGCGGTTATCGCTTAGAGGCATGGCTACCCAGCGATGCCCCGGGCGGGACAGCTGGTAGACCAGAGGCCTCCCCACCCCGGTCCTCTCGTACTAGGGGCAGCCCCCCTCAAGTGCCCTACGCCCACGGAGGATAGGGACCGACCTGTCTTACGACGGTCTGAACCCAGCTCACGTAGCCCTTTAATGGGCGAACAGACCAACCCTTGGGAGCTTCTTCACCCCCAGGATGGGCTGAGC
>JBCNVI010000005.1 GCA_039630235.1 Candidatus Hydrothermales bacterium
TCCGCCCGACTTGCATGGCTAAGACACGCCGCCAGCGTTAGCCCTGAGCCAGGATCAAACCCTCCATAAAACAAAATAAATATCCCAACCTCAACCTCCTAAATATACCCAACCCACCCTGATTTTCAATTAGCCATCTTCTTTTATATTATAACATATAAATTTCATTTTTTCAAGTTTCATTTTAGCTTCCCTTTCCCTCTTTTATAGTTTTAACAAAGATTTTTTCGGCTATATCCCTATCAATAGAAATTATTGTCTCGTCTAATTCAATCATATATAAGGGTTTAGTCCTTAAAACCCTAATCTTTACACCTGATATTAAACCGAAACTTGCAAGCCTATGTAATACTCTTTTATCTTCACTTTTTATTGAGATAACCTTTACACATTCTCCCTCTTTAACATGGACAAGTGGAACATGAATTGGTTTAATCATATCTATTTCTTTATTAACACAGCACTTTCCCATTGGAATAGGCTTACCATGAGGGCAAAATCTTGGATGCCCTAATAATGTACAGATTTTATCAGTTACTTCTTCATTTAAAATGTGCTCAAGTTGACAGGCGGCCTCATTCGAGAAAACCTTTTCACTTTCAAAAATTTCTATAAAAAGCCATTCTGCAAGCCTTAACCTTCTTATTATTTCTGAGGCAAAATGTCTGCCCTTTAAAGTTAATTGCCATTTTCCACCCCTTTTTTCAACTAAACCATCTACCTCAAGTTTTATATAATCTTCCTCCTCTAATTTATACTTTTCAACAGGAAATAACTCCTCTTCATTTAAACCCTCTTCCTTAAACCACAAAAGTTTTAAAGCCTCCTCTACTTTTCTCTCCATTTTATTTTCTTTAATAACTTACCTAAAAAACTTACGTTTCCGTCATTAAAAATATTTATGTTTTCATAAAAACAGTAGGGACATCTAACAAATTTACAAGAGTTTTTAGAGAATTTAAAAGGGCAAATTTTACAAATGGAGTTTTCGTAGCTAACTGAAAAAAATTTCCCACACATTTTGCATTTTATTTTTAAACTGGCCATTTTTCAAGTAACATCCTAATTAAAAATCCAGCTGTTATTGAATAAGTTATAATAAATAGGGAAATATAAAAGCTTACTTTTAATCCTCTTTCTTTTATAATAACAAGTAGATTAGCAATGCAGGGCATAAAAAGAGTAATTGTTACCGAACTGACTATTATCTGTGAAACATCTAAAAGGCCCTTTTCTTTTAAAATTAAAAAACCTGCAGCTCCATAGTCTCTCCTTAAAAAACCCATGATAAAACCAATTGCAGCTTCCTTAGGTAAACCCAAGACGTTTGTCACGATCGGTTTAAAGATTTCTTCTATAAATTTTAAAAGGCCAGACAAATTGATAATAAAAAGTATAAAGGTGCCTATTATAAAAACTGGTATAACCTCCTTTAAATACCATTCCAGTCGATAAATTGTTTTATAGAGAATATTCTTAAAGCTCGGAATTCTTAGGGGGGGAATTTCCATAATAAAAAATGACTTATCTCCGGGTAAAAAACGTGAGGCTAAAAAACCTACAACAAACAAACTAAAGAGTACATTAGATCCCCAGATTATTAAAGCTAAAAAAGAAACACCTGACATTAATGCAAAAATTACCCCTAACTGAGCTGAACAAGGAACTGCTAAGGCTAAAAGCAAAGTGACAACAATTTTTTCCTTCTTTGTTTCTAGGGTTCTTGTAGTTATTGTAGCCATTGTATCACAGCCAAGACCAAGTATTATTGGTAGGATCACTTTACCGGAAAGTCCTATTTTTTTAAAGAAATTATTAAGAAGAAGGGCAAGTCTTGGAAAGTATCCCGAATCCTCAAGTATACCAAAGGCAATAAAAAAGATAAGGACAACTGGAAAAATAATGGCAAAACCATAAGTTAGAGCCATTGTAAAAATCCCAAATTCTCCTACAAATAAGTCCCTCACTATATTAGGAAGGGGTAAAAAATTAAATATTCTTATCAGAAAGGGATTTATAATCTCACCAAAAAGTTTATTCTCAAGTAAATCAACCAAAATACCTGCACCAAAATTGCCTACAAAAAGATGTAACAAAAACAGAACGATCATTATAAAAATAAAACCAAATATCGGATGGATCATAAAGTTGTTGAGGAAATCACTAAAGAGTGTAGTTTTTGGTGCAGTCTTTCCTTTGGTTACATATTTTGAAACTATTTTTTCAACATTCCTTGTAATATCTGAAAGTGCAAAAAATTCAACAGGTTCATATAAAGAATTTTCAAAGTCTTCTCTAATTCTTAAAATCTCTTTATATTCTTCTTCTTTTAAAATTTTTTTAAGTGTAATTTCGACATCTTCATCCCTTGTTAGAAAAAGTTTTATAATTCCCTCTTTGCGTTTAAACTTACCGTTAAGCCTTATTCCAATTTCTTCCCAAAAATTAGTTATCCTTTTATCCATAGCGAAATTAAAATTTGGCAAAGAGGCCTTTTCAAGATTTAACATAAGTTCTTTTATTCCTTTACCATGTATTGCAACAGTCTTTATAACAGGTATACAAAGCTCATTACTTAACCCCTTTTCATCAATTTCAATTCCCTTTGATTGAGCTTCGTCATACATGTTTAAAACTAAGATAGTCTTGAACTTTAAAATAGATATTTGATATAAAAGAACAAGTGCTCTTTTTAAATTTTTTGAATCTGATACTAAAATAACCACATCTGGTTCTTCCTCTAATAAAATTCTTAAAGTAACTTTTTCTTCATCTGTCCTGGGAAGTAAGCTTTGAACCCCAGGTGAATCAATAATTAATACATCTTTTTTTCCCTTAAGAAAACCCCTTGAGACTTCAACTGTTGTTCCTGGATAATTTGAAACATTTGCATACTCACCTGTTAAATGGTTAAATATCAAAGACTTACCTACATTAGGATTCCCAACAATAACAACCTTTTTTTTAATTTTCTTTTTAGATTTCACAGATTTAAAATCTTTATCCAATGTTAAATAATAATACAAATTTAAAAAAATTTCAAATTTTTAATTTTTCTTAAAAATTTTTAAGAGAAAGTCGTAGGCAATCGGATTT
The DNA here is from genome assembly GCA_039630235.1 of Candidatus Hydrothermales bacterium. NCBI lineage: Bacteria > Pseudomonadati > Caldifarciminota > Caldifarciminia > Caldifarciminales > Caldifarciminales bacterium. Next base: position 3,097 of record JBCNVI010000005.1, read on the forward strand.
CCGGCTATTATATTACCACTTCTTAAATGGTTTCTTTCTCCTTGCATATCGCTAGTTTTTCCTCCAGCTTCTTCTACTAACAATACACCTGGTATTACATCCCAGGGAGATAATCCAAACTCAAAAAAGCCATCATATCTACCACAAGCTACATAGGCAAGATCCTGAGAAGCAGAACCAGGCCTCCTTAGATCATCAGAGTTTTCAAAAACCTCCTTTAATTTCTTATAGTAGATTTCCCAATACTCCCTCCTTCTAAACGGAAAACCCGTCCCTATTAAAAAACCACTCGTTTTATTTGAAACTTTTATTAACCTGTCATTTAAATAGGCACCCCTATTTTTTATAGCATAAAAAAGCTCATTTAAAAAAGGAATATAAATCACACTAACTAAAGGCTCACCCTCTTTAACATAAGCAATAGAAAAAGAAAAAAATGGAATTTTCTGAATAAAGTTTCTCGTCCCATCAAGAGGATCACAAATAAAACCCTCTTCTATAAAATCTTTACCCATCTCCTCACCTAAAAAAGGAATATCCCTAAACTTTTTCTCTAAAACTTTCCTCACCTCTTCCTCTACTTTTAAATCTGTTTCCGAAACAAAATCTCTCTCTATTTTCTCTCTATAACTTAAGTCATCTCTTTTAAACTCCCTCAGAAGTATACTTCCTGCCCTAAAGGCACATTCTTTAAACCCTAAAAGAATCTTATCCAGAAAATCACCCATAAATCTTAAAAATATTTTTTTGGAAGTTTCTTTTTTAACACCTCTAAAAGATCTTTTATTTTCTGGGACTCTTCCTTAGGAAAAACTAAAATTAAATCCTCTGAGTTAACGAGAGTAAGATTTTCAACTTTATAGAGTACTACCCTCTTATTTTTTGAAAAAACGATATTATTCCGAGAATCTACAGATAAAATTTTTCCAACAGAGGAATTTCCATTTTCATCTCTTGGAAAAATGTTTTCAAATGATAAAAATGAACCAAGATCTTCCCATCCAAAATCAGAAGGTATACATAAAATTTTATTAGTTTTTTCTAATAGCGCATAGTCAATAGAAGTTTTGGGAACAATTTCAAAGAATTTTTTGATGTTATTTTTTCTTAAATAAAAAAGTAATTCATCGAAAGAAGAGTTAACCTCTTTGAGTATATTAAAGAAAGAATTAGCCCTCCAAATGAACATACCTGAGTTCCATAAAAAGTTTCCCCTTTTTAAATAGTCACTAGCAAGTTCTTTATCTGGCTTTTCATGGAATTTTAAAACTTTTCTTATTTCGTAATTTTTCTCCCTTAAAAAAACATCACCAATTTCTATATAGCCATAACCTGTCTCAGGTCTTGTAGGTTTTATTCCAAAAGTTAAAATGTTATCGCTTACATTTTTAAAGGCAAAAATCATAATTTCTTTAAATTCATTTTGATCCCTAATGAGATGATCAGCAGGAAATATTCCTATAACAGCATCTTTTGATTTTTTTTGAATATAAAATGTACTAAAAAAACATGTAGCAAAAGTGTTTTTTAAAAGCGGTTCCCTTAATACTTTAACATTTCCAAGTATTTTTCTTACAAGAGAAGAAAGATAACAGGGAACAATAACTATTATGTTTTCTTTAGGAACAATCTTTTTTATTCGTTCGTATGTAATTTTAATAAGGGGTTTTCCCAAGATATTAATAAAGGGTTTAGGATTTCTTTCTCTAGAGAGAGGCCAGAGCCTTTCTCCCTTTCCCCCTGCCATTATAACAGCATAAAAATTCTTACTCATAAACCCCCTTTTTTACAAGAAACTCTCTAAACCTAAGAGCATCTTCCCACATATAGATATTATTAAACATAACAAAAACATAACTTTTTGACTTTTTTATTAAATTAAATATTTCTTCGAAATCTTTGTCTTCAAACTTATATTTATACATTTTTCTTCCATGCAATCTCAAATACATAATATCATCAGTTAATATTTCTTGATGAAAGGGGTCAAGAGCCTGATAAATCTTAAAGTCTCTATAAATTTCTCTCACAGTTTCACTTTTCCATTTCCCCCTACACTCCCAAAAGAAAAGTAAATTATTTTTATCTTTAAAAAAATTTTTTATGTTCTTTATATTTTCTTCGGTTTCGCTAAAAGATGAGGGGGTCTGAAAAACAATACCCTTAGCTCCAGATATTTCTGCAAAATTTCTTATATCTTTCCAAGCTAAATCAACTTCTATAGTATTTTTAAAAAAACCATAATTTTCTTTCTTTCCATAATCTTTCTTTGATCTTCGATAAGTTAATGAATTACAAGGATGGGTTATATGCTGAGGAGCCTTCAAAAATAAATAAAAATCTTTCAAATCTTTAATTTTTTCTCTCAGATTTTTAGCCTTTTTTTCACCTGGAACAGTATAAAAGGTTTGCTGAATTTCTACAGCATTAAAAAAATCGAAGTAGTTTTTCTTAGAGGGCGAAGAACATAAACCTATATAAATTTTCATTTATCTAATTTCTTTTTTAAGATCTTCTTAGAAATTTATTTGAAATTCTGCTAACTAAGAAACCTAAAAATAGACTTATAAGGAAAGCAGGGAAAAGTTCATAAAGATACTTCGTCAATTTAAAAACATCTTTCCACAGAATTGTTATAGTAGGACCTGTTATAAGGCAAGTTATGGCACCGTATATATTAAATTTACTATAGTAAAGAGAAAGGATAATAACTGGAGAAAAGGCTGAACCAAGGGCACTCCAGGCGTAAAGAACAAATCTATAAATAAACCTCACTTCAACCAGGGCAAAAAATAGGGCAAGTAAGGACAAAATGAGTATAACAAGTCTTGTCCCTAAAATTAAAAACTTCTGCTGTGGCCTTTTTCCCCTCAAAATAAGATATACATCATTTAAAATTGTAGTTGAGGAGTACATAAGCTGTGAATCTGCTGTTGACATAATTGCAGCCGTTACAGCCGATAAAACAATACCTGCTAAAACTGGATTTAAAAAGGTTATAACAAAGAGTGGCAAAATTTTTTCTGGATCACCTGGACTTGAAAGTTTTCCCATCTCAACAAGAACTCTTCCAGCAATTCCAAGAGTACAAGAACCAAAGTAAGCAAAAAAGCCCCATAAAATCGCTATTAATCCTGCTCTTTTACCCTCTTTTACATCCTTGACAGTAAAGTATCTTATTATAACGTGGGGCATTCCTGGATAACCGAAGGCAATACCTATTGCCTCTCCTATTAAAAAGCCTAAAACAAAAAGAGAAAACTCACTTGGACCCCAAAGGTGTGTTAAACCTAACTCTCCAGCCTTTTTAAAAAACTCAAGGGGACCTCCTATTATGAAAATGGCAATTATCGGAAATACAGCAAGAACAAAAACCATTAGAATACCTTGAATTAAGTCAGTATAGGAAACTGCAGCATAACCACCTAAAATAACATAAATAGCTATCATAAGTCCACCTATTAAAACTCCTACTTTGTATGAGGCAAGACCCATACCCTCAAGTTGTTTTCCCGAACCTGTAAATTGAGCTACCACATAGGCTGTCATGAAGAAGGTCACAATAATTGCAGAAAGTATTCTAAAAATGTGATGTTTGTCGCCAAGCTTACTTTCTATATAGTCAGAAATTGTTAGGCTGTTATACTTATCGGTATCTTTTTTTAATTGAGAAATTATAAATAGGGCATTAAACCAATAACCTAAGATTCCACCCAAAGCAATCCAGTATGAGCCAAAGCCGTAAACAAAGCCGTATCCGGAAAGACCAAGGATTAACCAAGCACTTTCGGCTGAGGCAGAAGCTGAAATCGCAGTAACCCACTTGCCAAGAGTTTTACCAGCTACAACAAAATCCTCATAGGTTTTAGAAAACCTCCTTTGTGCAAAAAATCCTACAAACAAAAGAAAAAATAGGTATAAAACAAATACTGTCCATATTATAACATGTTGGGGAATCATTACTATTCCCTCTTTGTGTTTAGATAAACAGAATAAATCATTAAAATGGACGGAATAAGTATGAAAACTACAAACAGCAATAAATCTACCAAAGGAGACATTTTGAATTTTATATTAAAAAATTTTCAAAAAGCAAAGAAAAGAGTCAAAAGATCTTCAATTCTTTTATAAATTTTGCTGTCATTTTTCACATAAATTATATCCTCTTCTTCAGTAGGTTTTTTATACTTCTCTATTTGTTTTAGATATATTTCCCATCTACCGTCAGAAACATCGCTTTTTCTTTTTTCCAATCTTTTTTTAATTAAAAGAGAGGGGGCCTCAATCCAGAGAATAAAAAGTTTAACATCTAAGGCCTTTGCAAGGGCTCTTAATCTATCTCTTTTTTCTTTATCTAAAAAAGTAGCATCAAGAATAACATTCTTTGAATTTTTTAAAGCTAACTTTGCCCTTTCGAATAGCTCAGTATATACCCTTTCTGTCATTTCTTTACTATAAATACCTTTTTCAAAATCATCATAAACATGAGTAGATAGATCAATACCTGCAAGTTCTTTTCTTATAACATCTGACCTTAAAATAACACAATCTAACTTTTCTTTTAAAAGATTTGCTACAAAGGACTTACCTACCCCAGTAAAGCCACAAACTGCAATTATAAAGGGCCTATGCATTTAAAATAGAAATCTCTTATCCTCTTATCTCATTCAGATAACTCTCTAATTTTCTAATTGGGTCTTCAGAATGGGTAATAGGTCTACCAACAACAATAAAATCTGCTCCCTTTCGCTTTGCTTCAGCTGGAGTTATTACTCTTTCGTGATCAAAAACAAAATCTTCCTTAATTCTTACTCCTGGAACAATTGTTAGAAAATCTTCTCCACATACCTTTTTAACAGCTTCAAGCTCATTACCAGAAACTACAACACCATCAAGACCTGCTGATTTTGCAAGTCTTACAAGATTTATAATCTCCTCATCAATTGACTTTTTTGTCTCAGAAATATCTCTCAAAGTAGCCTCAGACATACTCGTTAAAATTGTAACTCCTATTAAAAGAGGCCTTTTTTCTCTTTCAACTTCCCACAAACTTTTACAGGCTGACTCAAGCATCTCAAAACCTCCAAGTGTATGAAGAGTTAACATATCTACCTTTAACTTATTAACCTCTCTAACAGCCAGAGATACAACAGAAGGGATATCAAAAAATTTTAGATCAAGAAAAACTTTAGCCCCCTTTTCTTTAAGATCTTCTATAAATTTATTACTACCTGTTATATACAGTGGATAACCTACTTTAAACCATTTTACGTATGGCAAAAAAAGATTGACCCACTTTTTAGCTAACTCCACATCACTTGTATTTAAGGCAATAATAAGCTCTGTCATCTTTACTCCCCCTTTTTAACTTTTTGCATGCATCCAATTATTTTTTTTATATCATCTATTTTGTGTCTCCTCATATAATCTTTGGTATCTCTTATTATTTTATTTATTATTCCTGGTTCTACAAAAATCATAGAACCTATTTGAACAGCCTTAGCTCCTACCATTAAAAATTCAATTGCAGATCTATAATCATAGACTCCTCCAACACCAATTATCGGAATTTTAACTTCCTGATAAACCCTATAGACTATATAAAGAGAAATAGGGTGAATAGCTGGACCTGATAGGCCCGCTACACCTCTTGAAATTAAAAATTCTCTTTTTTCAACGTCAATTGCCATCCCCATGATAGTATTTATTAAAGAAAGTCCATCAGCTCCCTTTTTCTCACATACCTTGGCAACCTCTATAATATTAACAAAGTTTGGGGCCAACTTTACAAAAACAGGACCAGCTTTAAATTTTCCCTTTACTATTTCCACTATTCTACCTGTAACTTTTCTATCCTGTCCAAACTCCATCCCTCCCTTATCTACATTGGGACAAGATAAGTTAACTTCAAGAGCGTGAACCTTAGCCCTATCCAGTTCTTCTGACAAAATTTCAAATTCCTCTTCTTTCTCACCAAAAATGTTCACTATTACGGGCACGCCAATTTCTTTTAGTAGTGGCCACTTTTCCTTTAAAAATCTCTCAAGTCCAATATTTTCAAGACCTATTGAGTTAAGAAGCCCACAGGGAACCTCTGCAATTCTTTCAGGTGGATTTCCAAATCTCTCCCTTAAACTTATTCCCTTAGTAACGATGGCTCCAAACTCTGTTATATCAATTTCATCTTTACGATCTAAAAATTCAACTCCATAAGCAAAAGTTCCCGAAGCAGGCATAAAGGGATTTTTTAACCTTAAACCGGCAAGATTTACTTCAAGATTCATAGTTCTATATCTAATAATCTAAAAATAGTTCCATCAGTGCAAGTTCTTAAATATCCTTTTCCATCTCTTCTTTTTACAGCACAACCCATACAGACACCAAATCCACAAGCCATTTTCCCTTCCATCGAGACGTAGGTATTTTCAGGCGGTAAAAATTGAAAAGATTTTAACATAGCAAGAGGACCACATAATATAAAAATAGACTTTTGGGGATCAATATATCCATCCCTTATCAGCTCCTTAACGTAATCCACAACAAGACCCTTAAACCCCAAAGAACCGTCTTCAGTACTAACTAAAAAATCACCTATTATTTCTCCTAATCTTGAAATCAAGTAGTCAGGAGGACATGTTTTTGCACCATATATAAACTTAAAATTAGTTAATGAGTAATACTTAACGTAGAACATAAGAGGAGCTATCCCAGTTCCACCACCAATTAACACAGTTTCGTTATCACCAAAATTTGGCTCAGGATAGGCTCTTCCCAAAGGTCCAAGCAGATCTATCTTTCCTCTTTTTCTTTCTGAAAGTAATCTTGAGCCTAGTCCACTAACTTTTATTAGAAATTCAATCACATCCCCCTCAGCACTCCAGATGCTGTAGGGCCTTCTTATAAAGGGGCAAAGTGTGTCAAGAATTCTTATATTCACAAATTGACCTGGTTTTGCTCTCTTTGCAATTTCCTCAGCAGAAACAATAAGATGGAACATACCTTCTCCAAGATCTATGTTATTTAGTATCTCGCCTTCAATTTTTTTCAAGAAGATTTCTTGCGATAACATGATAAAAACTTCCCTTGTACTTTGTTTCTAAAATCTTATAGTAACTTTCAATTTTATTTTTATCATTAAGAAAATTTTTACAAATAAACACAATAAGATATAAAACTCTGGGGGTCTCTTTCTCATTAGGAAATCTTTTTACATAATCCTCAAGAATCTCTATGGCTTTCTTGTATAAACCAACATCGACATAATAGGATTCGCCAATCCTTAGGAGTTCTCGTTTTAAAATATCTCCGTCTATGTTTTTTAGTTTTTCTTCACTTTCGATTAAGCTGAACCAAACATTTGATTTTCTTCCAAAATCTGTTGAGGGTGAAATCTTTCTGATCTCATTTAAAATATCTTTTAAATTTTGTAAACTATCCTCCTCAAAATAGATATTTGCGAGCTCAAAACCAAGCTCCTGTCTTTTAAGATAATCCTCTCCCTTTAAAAGAAAATTCTTCAAAACTCTTTTCGTTCCCAAAGTATTTTTTTCTTTACTATATATTTCCTTTAATAGCTTTACACTTTCATAATTTTTATTCTCTGAATCAAAATTTTTTAAAATCTCCTTTGCCTTCTCAAGTTCTCCACTTTTTATATAAACCTCTGCAAGCAAAAGAGTTAATTCCTTTCTTTTTTCTAAATCACTTTTAAAATTAAGAGCAGAGTCTAACATGCCTATTTTAAGTGCTGACTTTATGTACACAGAAAGAGCCTTCTCCCTCCAAAAGGGTGAACCGGTTCTTAAAACTTTTTTTGCATAAAAAAAAGATGAATCGTAATCTTCTTTTATCTCAAATAGTTTCGCCTTAAAAAAGTAAAAATTTTGGCTTTTCTTTAACGGATATAAAGTTAAAACGTACAGATAATTTTCAAGATCTTTTTTCAGAAGAAGATAAAAAAGAATCGAATCAGAAAAAAAAGCTGTAAAAGTGCTTTTCGGAAAATACTTTACAAGCTCTTCATACTTTTTAATAGCATTCAATTTATCATCGAGCCTAATGTAAATCATTCCAGAATAAAATATAGCATCCTCAAGAAAAGGTGAATCAGGAAAATACTTTATTACCCTTAAGAATTTTTCTAGGGACTTATCATACAAAGCTCTAACATCAGAAGTAACCTTTCTTTTATTCTGGTAAAATTTTTTTTCTGCTTCCCTATAATACTTCTTTGCATTATAAAAGGTATTAAAATAGCTTCTAAAAGTGGCACAGTAAAGGAAAGTGAAAAAGATAAAAATTAAACTTTTAATCAAATATTACTACTTTATAGAGCCTGATCCAAAGTTTACTTTTCTAAATCTTGCAGGAGGAGAGGCATGACCAACATGCATAGTTTGACCCGGCTCCCCTTTTCCACAGTTTAAAAGGCCATAAAGGACTTGATTTTTTCCTATCCCATCACAGGAATTCCAAAATTCCGGTGTTATCCCATAATAAAGAGGATCCCTTACAATTTCACCCGTTAACTTTCCATTTTCTATTTTATAACCTATTTCACATACAAATTGAAAATTAAGCCTTTTTTCATCAATACTCCAAGACTTATTAACATCAATTAAAAAACCCTCCTTTATATCAGAGATAAGTTCTTCGAGATCTTTTTCTTGCGGTTCAAGGTTTATATTTGTCATCCTCACAATGGGTATCCTATTCCAACTCGAAGCTCTTGCACATCCTGAGGACTCAGAATTTATATGAATAGATGTATCTCTGGATGAAAGAAATCCACTGAGTATACCATTTTTTATTAGGTAAACTCTTTTTGCAGGTGTTCCCTCATCATCGTAACCAAAGGTACCAAGACCCCGAGGATAGGTGGCGTCTGCTACTATATTAACTATCTCTGAGGCATACTTAAAATTAAAGAGACTATCAAGAGTTAAAAAACTCGTACCTGCATAGGAGGCCTCATATCCTAAGACTCTATCAAGTTCTGTAGCATGACCTACTGATTCGTGAATCTGTAAAACCATCTGTCCTGGCATGATAATAAGATCAAAGACTCCGGCGGGTGCTGGTTTAGCAAACAGAAGCTTATCTGCCTCCTCGCTAATAACATAAGCTTTTTCTAAGAAATCTTTTTTATCTATAACCTCGAAACCACCTTGAAGATAGTTTCCTCCATGGCTTTCAGGATAGGATCTTACCTGCAAAATGCCGTCTTTGAATGTGTAAACTGAGTAGCCTCCACCTGAATGATAAATTTCTTGATAAATATCATGACCCTCTGTAGAAGCAAAGTATTTTTTTTCTTTAAAAAAAGCTAATACAACATTTCTTAAGATATGATACTTTGAGCTTTTTAGTCTTTCGTCAATTTCTCTCATAAAGTTTAATTTCTCTTCAACAGAGACTTCAAAGGGATCGATTACGATGTTAGATTTATAAGTTCCCTTACTTACTTTTTCTTGGCTTAGTTTATACTCGAAAGAAGAGTATCTATAAGAAGCTTCGCATAATTTTTTTGCTTTTTTTACGGTTTCAAAGATTTTATCTTTTGAAAAATCGTTAGATGCGGCAAAACCCATTCCCCCATTTTCAAAAATTCTTATCCCATAGCCTCTATCCTCGCTTTTTGAAAAGTTCTCTACTATTCCGTTTTTTAGAAATATGATTTCTGACTCTTTATCTACGATTCTTATTTCACCGTAGGAAACTTTTAGAATTTCAAAGGCGTTTAGGGCTTCATTTATTATTTCTCTCATGTATTTTTATTTTGGAGCCGAGGGGATTTGAACCCCTGACCTTCGGAGTGCGATTCCGACGCTCTCCCGGGCTGAGCTACGGCCCCTTCCTAAGAATTATTATAAGATCAGAGTTTAAATAAATGTAAAATATATTAAAAGAATTTCAAAAAGAACCCTAAACCTTGCCTCACCCAAAACACCAGTCGAAAAAATTAAAGGAAAAAGAATTAGGAAAATAAGAAAAAATTCCTCTCTCTTTTTTAAAGCTTTACATAAGAACAATAAAATTAAAGTTGAGTTGTAAAATAGCGAAAAAAAGAGTATTAGTAAGCCATCTAAACCGAAAAGGGCAATTCTCTCCGAAAAGAATTTACGAAAACCCTCTAAAAAATTTCCGCTAAGGAGTAATTTAAAAAATTCCTGCTGAAAAGGCTTCTTAATCTCTTCTCCCCTTAGATACACTATTAAAGGCCTAAAAGATATAGGGGAGAAAAGTGTATTAAGTGAAAAAATAGTATGAGATACTAAAAAGGAGGGAAAAGTCCCTTTTAACTCATCAAAGGATAAGCTTAACATTGCATAGTAAAGATCTTTAACTTTGTAATTAGGAGGAAGTCTTTTAGTTAGCTTTTCACTTAATTTTTCTCTTGCTTCACTAAAAGAAATTTTATCTTTAAGTGAAACAGCAAAGGGAACATAATAGGCAAAAAAGTTAACAGGAACAATACCTGAAAAGCCAAAATAACCTGTTTTTATATAAACATTTATAACCCAGAAAAAAGAAATAAAGGTAGGTAAAATTAAGACAAAAAGAGCATGTTTAAAAGATTTTTTTAAAAGAAAATAAAGAGAAATAACGGGAGGGAGTAAAAGACCAACAGGTTTTAAATAGGGTAAAAGTGAAAGAATTAAAATTATAAAAAAAAGTTTTTGCTTAATAATAGAGGCATAAAGAAAAAAAACTAATACACCAAATAAAAAATCTGCAGTTGGAAAAAGAGAGTTAAAATTCAAATTCGGCGAAAAAATAAAAAATAACGAAAAAAAATAAAACGACTTTCCCCTTAAATTATTATATGCATAAATCAAAATTAAAATTGAAAATAGGATATTTAAGTAAAAATTGATAAAAACTGATGGATTAAATTTGTAAAAAAGAGATAAAAGAAGGGGTAAAAGAGGGGTTCTTACCGTTTCAAAATCTCCATCCCTTTTAAAACCCTCCCCTAAACTTAAATTAACTGCTAATGCATGGTACTCAGCTGCATCTGGAATCGATTTCAAGAGCCTCTCACTTTCCTTTATTCCTTTAGTAGCATAAAAAAACCTAATTAAAAGAAGCAGAAACAATAGTAAAATAAATTTAAAATTCAATATCTTTGTAACCATCTTTATTTTTTAAACAAAAAGTTAAAAAAGCCTCATAGGTCCAGGGCATCTTTTCTTTAAAGATTTTTAATATAACCTTTGCATACTCTCTTATTTCGTATTGAGCACTAAGATCAAGTCTTAGTCTCAAAAAATTCATTAAACTTCTTGCATTTACTGTCCAATAAAACTCTGTGTAAAGTGATAAGGGGCAAACAATTCTTGCAAGCTCACGGGCAACATTGTTCTCAATAAGAATTTTATAAACTTCATAGGCCTTTTCCTGAATCTCACGAATCTTTTCTATTAGTTCACTCTCATTTTCTATAAATCCAAACTCACCAACCTGCTTGTTCTTTTTTGATTGAATTCTCAACTTTTCTGGTAAATAGAATTCTTCTTTATATTCTGTGTATCTACCAGAAATTTCATTAAAGGATCCCCATCTGTGTCTGAACCATTGTCTTGCAACAAATATGGGGCATTTAACATGAAATTTAAAAACTGAATGTTCAAAGGGAGTCATATGCTCATTTTCCAACAAAAAAAATAAAAGTTTTTTATCCTTTTCTTCACCCTTTAGTCCACTTCCATAAGAGACTCTTGCAGCCTGAATTACAGCTTTATCCCCACCCATAAAATCAACAAGTCTTAAAAAGCCTTTATCAAGAACTTTAAATTCCATATTTTAGAATTTATTGTGTTTTACTCTCTAAAATTTTTCTTTCAATTAAATAGGCAAAAATATGGAGAACAAGTCCATGAACCTCCTGTATTCTAGGAGTAGAATTAGATGGAACCTTTATTACTACGTCACAGAACTTATGAACAGGTGGATCCTCACTACCTGTAAGGTATATAACTTTAATCCCTAAATCTTTTGCCTTTAAACAGGCCCTATTTACGTTTTCAGATTTACCGGATGTTGAAATTGCAATTAAGACGTCTCCCTTTTTTCCTAGGGCTTCAACTTGTCTAGAGAAAATCTCTTCAAAGCCTATATCGTTAGCTATAGCAGTGATATTAGAGGTGTTAGTGGTAAGAGCTATAGCAGGAAGTCCCTTTCTTTTTTCATCTTTATATTTACCTACAAGTTCAGCCACAAAATGCTGGGCATCAGCAGCTGATCCACCGTTCCCACAAACTAATATCTTACCAGAATTAAAAAGAGTTTCTTCAAGAATTTCTAAAGCATTCTTAAGAGTCGGAGCAAAACTTAAAAAATTCTTTTTAACTTCTATTGATTCTTGAATTTCTGAAATTATTAAATCTAACATCTTTCAAAAAAATTTAAGGATTTGAACCTTTAAACAGAAAAACTTTATAAATCTCTCCCATAGCTTCAGGATTAACAAGATAATTTAATTGGCTAATGAGCTTTACTTTGTCTCGTGGGCTTAACTTTTTTTCGTAGTCCATTATAAAACAAAGATAATCTTTTAGAAAATCACCTAAGTTTTTCATTCCCAAAAAAGTATAACCAGAAATTTCAATTTTTTTTAGCAAAAATTCTATATTTAAGGTCCTTGTTATGTCTCTTTGTCCCTCTTGAGCGTATAAGTCATCAAAAACTTTGTGTCCCTTAAATGTTCTTGCTGTCCCCCTTTTTTTTCTTAATATATCCGCTAAATTCTCAGCATAGTCTATTAGAATAATATAGGCACTCTTCAACTTACCTTTTAATTTTTTTAAAAAATCTATAATATCTTCAGAGTATTCAAAAATGGAATCTTCTGTGATATCATCTGCAAAAAAATTTAGGAAATTATCTTCAAAACTTCTAAAAAATTCTTTTTTAGTTTCTAAATCAACCATTATTTCATAAAATTTATTTTTTCTTTTAAAAAGTCTTCTAAATGGAAAAGCATCAAAAACTTCTATAATAATTATAAAACCTACAAATTCTTTTATCTCATCAATGGAATTTAGAAAAATAACCTCTTTGAAGCTATTTAATCTTTTCTTTGCGAGCTCTTTTCTTGAAGACGATGGTTCAACAAAAAAATACTTAGAAACTTTATTAAACCTTAAGAAGCTTTCACAAAAAATCCCTTCACCACCCCCTATTTCCAATATATCATAATGGGGCATATCTTTACTTTTTTCTTCAATAAATCTTTTAATAGCAAGGGAAAGGGGTAAAGAAAAGTTTGAAGGTGTTACAAAATCCAAGTTTATTGAAGTTTTTTTTGTATAATAGCCATCCTCGCCGTAGAGAGCTTTTTTCATAAATTCCTTAAAAGATACTACTTTACCTTTAGATCTCTCCATATAAAATCTCTCGCTTTTTTTAAATCATATGAAGAAAAGACTTTTCCGTGTCCAGGATAAAACTTTCCCTCAAATTCAAATAAAAGTTCAAGAGTCTTTTTTAAAACATTTTTATCTTCAATTAAAAAAGAAAGTCTTGGTCTTTTTATAAAAGGATTGGGTCCTATTAAAATATCACCTATAAAATAATTATCTTTTATCTTATAGGTGCAGGATCCGTGTGTATGACCTGGAGTCTCGATTATCTCTACCTCTTCTATATTCTTTAAATCATCTTTCTCAAAATACTCAACTTTTGCAAACTTTTTTAGAAAATTTAAAGTATAAAAAAGAAAATAGGAATATAGACTTTTTCTTGGAGGAGGTACATGAATAATTCTATTTTTGATTAAAAAGAAATCTTTCTCATGGATAAAGATTTTGGCTCCCTCTTTTTTTAGAAAAAGTGCATTTCCAGCGTGATCCCAATGTCCGTGAGTTATAAAAATGTAATCAATTCTTTTAACTTCTTGTTCAATCCTTTTCCTATCAAAGGGTGAGCCACAATCGATAAGAAATCTTTTTCCTTTCCATTCAATAGCATAAAAAACAGAATAAAATGAGGAAAACCTCTTTATTTTCAATGTTTAAAGTTCTATAAATCTTTGATGATAGACCCTTAAAAAACCAAGATTTACACTCTTTCTTGCAATTGTAATAAGAAAGCCCTTAAATTTTGAGGGATTCTTTGAAAACATAACTAGTTTATCCCTTGTAAACACATAAATTATAGTTTTTTTATCATCATTAAATCCTTTAAGGAAATCTGCAATTTCTTTTTTCTCTACAGGTGATATACTAAAAATCACTTCCTCGAATACAGAGTTACCACTTTCATCTAAGACAATTACACCATGAACATCAGGATTTTTTATAATTTCTTTAAGATAATAAAAACCTTTTCTTCCTTTAGTTACTTCTTCCATCTTAATTTTTTAACTACCCAACTCAAAGTAACAAAGTTTGTATTTTTCTTGAAGATAAGAAATTTCCAATCGTTAGAAGTTCTGATTCCAACTTCAGGGAACTCAGATTCTACAATAATTTCCTGTGGATCACCCAATCCCCATTTTTTAAAATATGTGTCTAACAAGTTAAGAAAATATAAAAGCTTATCATCTTTTTCTACCCTTTCAAACCCCTCAATTCCTTTAAGAAACTCAATAAGTTCTTCCTCATATTTTTTCTTCTCTTCTTTCTTTAAGATCTCTTTCCTTTCTAATACTCTTGCTTCTTCTAAATCCGTTTTTTCACCTTTCTTTTCCCTTATCTCTCTCAACTTTTCTCTCAAATAGGCTTCTTTCTTTTCGTCCTTTTGAATCTCTGCAATTCTTATCCAGAGTAAAAGAGCTCTTTCCGAGAGAGGACTTGATCTTAAATAGTCTTTTAGGAGAGTTTCAGCCTCAGTTATTAAATTATGATCAATATATTCCTCAACAAGCTCAAGAAGTAAACTTGATCTTGGATCGTAAAAAAGTTTTTCCTCTTTCATATAGGCATTTTCTTTGTATCAATTTCAATCAAAAGGGTCCTTAAAAGTGAAATAAGCCTTTCGATCTTACTTTTCAAATCACCACTTGCATATTCAAAAGCTTTCTCCCATGCTTTTAATGCACCTTGCAAATCTCCAAGTCTTACTCTTACAAAACCCATACCATAATAGCCAAGTGGATTATGAGGATCTTTTCTTATAATCTGATAATATTGCTGGGAAGCCAGTCTATAATTTTTCTGAGAATAATAAAGTTCTGCAAGGAGCAAATGAGCCATTATGAAATCAGGGTAAAGAGATATAGATTTTGTTAGAAAAACCTCTGCTTCAAGATATTTGCCCTTTTTTAACATTTCTCTTGCTTTTAAAAATAATTCTTCAGCTTCAACCCTTGCTTTCTCTTCAAGAGTTCTATCTATTTCCTTAAACTCTATAATACCTCTTTCATAAAGTTTCACAATCTCTTTAGCAACTTCAATTGAAGGTAATTTAAATTCCTCTATTATATCCTCGATTTTTCTTTTAGAATCAACTAGTGAAAGAATTTTCCATTCAAGCGGTGAAAGATCAAGTGAAAAAATTTCTCTGTTTAACCATCTATCTGATAAAACTGGTATAAGAGAATAGGACGGAATTTTTTTTGAAATTTCCTCCCATTCATCTAATCTTCTTGAACTTTCAAGTAGAATATCCTGTATATCAAAGGAGTAAAGATCGGGTAAAATTTCATTTTCATTCTTTAGTTCTTCAAACCTAAATATACCTACTTTCCAGGAAAGAATTTCAAACATTCTTGTCTCATTTACACTTCTTAAAATTTTCTGAATAATAGAAACATCTTTACTTTTCTCGGTAGCTAATATTAAAATTTCTTTTTCATTAAACCTTAAATCTTCTTTTAATCCCCTTAAAAGACCTGTTTGCTTGATTTTTATGTATAAAAGGTCATCTCCCAAAATTGTAATTAACTGCAAGTAACCCTTTTTAATTATTATCTCTGCACTGTTTTTTTCTTTTTTTAGTTCATTTTCTACTTTTATTTTTCCTGTTTTTCTATTTAAAGCAAGAATCTGTAAAAAATCAACTAGCGAGAGTTCCTCAAGTTTCCCTTCAATTGGCATTTTAAACTTTAACCTCCCTTTCAAGCATCTTTAACCATTTTAAAGCTAAGTTTGAATATTCCTTTGCTTTTTTTGCCAAGGGAGAGTTCTCAGAAAGTTTAATAAGTTTTGACCATGACTCTATTGCTTTTGCGTATTTCCCTATCAATGCGTAACACACACCTTGATAAAAATGAAGTTCTTCTTTTAAAAATAAGTCTCTCTCGCAACTTCTAAAAAGCTCTATGGCTTCTTTATATTTACCCCTCATCGTGAACTCGATAGCTTCCAAAAGATCCGCGTGCTTTTTAAAGCCTCTATCTTTTAATTCTTTAATAGCTCTTTTAAATTCACCTTCTCTTTTTAACTTAAGGGAACACAAAGCGTAAGAGTAAATAGCTTCCTTGTTATTTCTGTCCTCCTTGATAATTCTTTCGTACTCCTTTATGGCTTCTTCATATCTTCCTAACTTTTCAAGTAACTCAGCAAACCACATAATCATCTTTAAATTAGGCTTAAATCTTTTAAAGACTTCACTTAGAATATTTAAGGCTTCCTCTAATTCACCTTTTTTATCCTTAATTTTTGCTTTCAAAATTAAAACATCAATGTATCCTTTACTTTTTGACAAAATTTTATTTACTTCCTCCTCAGCTTTTTCATACCTTTTTGTCCGATAGAATACATGAGCAAGACGAAATCTTATTTTATCATCCTCCTTTTCCTTTAAAAGTTTTAAATAAAACTGTTCAGCACTCTCATAAAGTGATAGGTTTTCGTAAACCAAAGCAATTAAATAGCCTATTTCACTATCATCTGGATACTTTTTATTAAGGGGAATAAGAATTTTAAGAGCCTCTTCAAAATTTCTGTTTTTGATTAAAATTTTCACCTTCTTCAGCTCAAGAGTTTTATCTCCCTCAAATTCAGGAATTTTTTTGTATGGAAAAAATCTTGACTCAATAGGTCTCGGTGAACCTTCTATTGAGAAAAGATACTGAAAAACATGATACTCTTTTAAATCAACCTTTACCTGGGTTTCCTCTCCAGAGAATTCAGCAAGCAATGTTGCCGCAAAAGAGAAATCAGGTTGAATTCTTAGAGCCTCCCTTAAAAGTTCTATAGCTTTGTCTTTAACTCCCCTTTCTCCTAAAATTTTTGCGTAAAGTGTTAAATAAATAGGGTTTTCCTTTTCTATTTCATTTATTTCTTTTAAATAATTTAAGGCTTTTTCTAAATCATTCTCTTCAATAGCTATTAATGAAAGATTGTAAAAAGGGACAATAAATCCTGGTTCAATCTGGGAGGCTCTTAAGAAGTAATCCTTTGCTTTCTCCTTATCATCATTTGCTATTAGACACCCCAAATTATTTAAAGCATAGGGATAATTTTTTATACTTTCAAGAATTCTACGTGCCTTTTCAGTTTCCCCCTTTCTTAAAAGAGAAATAGCATACATATTCCAGGTATGAAAATCTTTTTCTTTAATTGTCTCTATTATACTTATAGCACTATCCCACTTTTCCTCCAAAATTAATAACTCAGCTTCGATCTTTTTTAGTTCTAGCCTACTTTCTTCCATCCTTTTAAGCTCCTCAAGAATACTTCTTGCTTCTCTTATAAAAAACTTATTTTTGTAAGCTTTGAGAAGGTGCAACTTTGACTCAAAGGGATCTGCCTTTATCTCTGAAACACCTATAGATTCTTGCAATAACTCCTCAACTGAGGGAACTTCCTCCTCAATTCCAAGAGCTCCTTGAATTCTTGAAATTCTGGGATCAAGCTCTTTTGCTTTTAAAGCTTCCTCTAAAGCCTCTTCTAGATAACCCTTTTCACCATACGCAAAAGAAAGAAATAAATGAGCCTTTGCATTCTTAGGATCCTTAGAAATTACCTCTTTAAGAACCTTAATAGCTGCATCGTAGTTACCCTGATTGTAAAGAACTTCTGCAAGATCCAAGCTAATTTCAACATCATCAGGCAAAATTTTTTGAGCCCTCTTAATTGCTGCTGTTGCCTCTTGAAATTTTCCCATTTTTTTATAACTTTTTATCATTCCCTTGAGAGCTTCTTTATTTTGTGACTCTCTTGAAAGTACCTCTCTATATTCCCTCAGAGCATCAGCATATTTACCTAGCTGATATAACGTTTTAGCAAACTCTAATCTTGAATTAATATCGTCTGGATTTTTCTCCACAACTCTATAATATTTTTCAAGCAGATCTTCTCTTTTTTTTGTCTTTTTTAAGATTATCTCAAGATTAATCCGTGCAATATTAAAATCAGGGTCAATATCAAGTGCCTTTTTAAGCTCACTAATAGCTTCATCATACAAACCCCTATTAAAATAAACAACCGCCAAGTTATTATGGGCAGCTGGATCATTTGGATCAATTCTACTTGCAAAAGATCTTAAAATTTTAATCTCTTCTTGAGTTGGCAATTTCATTCAAAAAATGCCCTTAATCTTTCTTGAATGGTGCCAATTGCATGTTCATCAGGCAAAAAGAAAAAGGTTGCTTTAATTTGTACCCCGTCTTCAATCTTTAAAATAGATTTTATACATAGAGCAAAACCCCTCTCAACCTCAATCTGAAGAAAGGCGTCTGAAAGTATCACTCTCATACTATCATTTTTAAAATAAGGAACTGTTGGTAAAGCTAAAAGTCCAAGAAAATCAGATAGTGCTGTCATGTAAGCACCTGTTATTATATTACCAACCTCCTTTAAAGCAGACTCCTCATGTTCTTTTATTTCTGTAATCCTTTCACCAATCAAAATAGAAAGCAACGTAAGAGCCTCGTTTTTAGAAAGTAAAAGTAAAGTAAGTCCAGTAAGATCTCCAACAAAATACAAAAGAATACCAATTGCATCTTCTTCGTCCTTATTTACAACCTTCTCAAAAACATCCTCAATTTTGCCAATAAACACCTCTGGAACAGTCATGAGTACTTTTCTGTTTAGAAGTTCTGAAAGAGCTGTAGCTGCATGTCCGCAACCTATATTTGCTACCTCCCTTAAACCATCCATTCCGAAGATTTCACCCTTTTTCATTTTAACTTTCTAAAAATTTTGAAGGATCAATTATAATAGCTACAGTTCCATCACCAAGAATTGTTCCTCCAGAAACATAAGGAATTCTCATCAAATATATATCAAGAGGTTTAACTACAACATCCATCTGAGTTAAAACTTTATCAACTAAAAGTAAAGCTCTTTTTCTTTCACTTTCTACTAAAAGAGCTGAAAATCTCTCAGATTTTTTTCCGTTCAAATTAAGCTTTTTATTCATCCATATACAGGGAAGAACTTCATCCCTTACTAACATGTAGTCTTTTCCCATCATCTTTTTTATATCCTCATATTTACCCTCTATAATTTCTTGAACAAAAATTAAAGGAATAACGAATTTGTGTTCAGCCACACTAACAACGACACCCTTTGTAATAGCTAAGGAAAGAGGTAACTTAAGCTTTATTGTTGTTCCTTTTGTAAATTTACTCTCTATTTCAAAAACTCCACCCATCTTAGTAACAAACTGTTTAACGATATCAAGTCCAATACCTCTTCCTGACATTTTAGTTGTATCCTCCCTAGTTGTAAATCCTGGTATGGCTATAAGTTCTAATATCTCTTTATCTGTCAAAACTTTAGCCCTTTCCTCAGAAATTATACCTCTCTCAATTGCCTTTCTTAAAACACTTTTTTTGTCAATACCTCTCCCGTCATCAATAACAAAAATTGTAACGGAATTTTTTTCTCTCTCAAGCTTTATTACTATTTTCCCTCTAGAGGGCTTTCCCTGTCTAATTCTTTCTTCAGGAGGTTCTATACCGTGATCAATTGAGTTTCTTATCATATGTAAAAGAGGTTCCCTCATTTCCTCAAGTAAAACTCTATCAAGCTCGATGTTTCCACCTTCCACTATAAATTCTATTTCCTTTCCCATTTCCTTAGCCTTATCTCTAACAAATCTTTTAAACCTTTCAAGGATCTGTATTGCTGGAATTAAACGAATTGACATTACTTCATCCTGTAGATGAGAAATTATTCTCTCAAGATTTTCAATCAAATCTTCAAACTCCCTATCTTTTTGCTCCCGTAATTTAGAGAAAAGCCTTTCCTTCTCGATGACCAATTCTCCAACTATATCCATCAACCTATCAATTTTTTCAGATCTAACCTTTATTTCTTCCAGAGGTTTTATTGTGATTTCCTTTTCTTCAATCTCAGACTCTCTTTTTTCCTCTATAAAATAATGCATAATATCCGTGAAACTCTCAAGAATTTCATTTATGTACTTATCCTTTTCATCTGTTTTAATAACTACTTTCAGAACATTTTCAACCTCCCCCTTTAACATTTCTTCCTCTAAAGGTTCGGATGAAAGAATCTCAAATTTATCTTTAAGAGTTTTAAGAATAACAAGCATTCTTGCAGCCAAAAACTGCGTTTCTGGATCAAGATATATTTTTATTTCATAGATTCTTTCTGTTTTTTGAATTTCTTTAGACGACTTTATTTCCTCAAAAGTGAATTTTTTTTCTTCTTTTAACATTATCTTTAGAGAGTCAAGAGCTCTAAAGAGAAAATCAAAATCTAAATCCTTCCTTTTACCTTTTCTTAACTCATCAAATTCATCTTCAAGTTTATGACAAAACTCTTCTATATCTTTTCTTTCAACAGCTGCTGCCATTCCCTTTAAGGTGTGTGCATATCTAAAAATTTCGTTTATTAACCTTTGTGTCCACCCCTTTTTCTCAAGCTCAAGTATTGTCTTTTCTAAATTATTTATAATTTCCTCAGCTTCACTTTTAAAGAGCTCTATATACTTTTTATCAATCATTTCGACTTTATCACCCTCTCTACTGCTTCAAGAACTCTTGAGGGCTGAAAGGGCTTTACAATGTAATCTTTTGCCCCAGCCTGTATAGCCTCCAAAACAAGTGGTTGTTGACCCATTGCTGAGACCATAATTATTTTAGCATTTGGATCAAAAGAGATTATCTCCCTTACCGCATCTATTCCACTTTTGTCAGGCATTACAATATCCATTGTAACAACATCGGGTTTTAACTCCCTATATAGTCTAACAGCTTCCTCTCCGTTTGATGCCTCACCACAAATTTCGTATCCCCCCTTTTTTAAAATATCTGCAAGTAACTTCCTCATAAACTGAGCATCATCTACTATCAAAACTCTCGGATTCATTAAAAGCTAAAGTTACCTAAATTGGACTTGAACCTCCCCTGGAATTTTTCTAGGATCTATTATTAAATACCTTTTTTTCCCTACTATTGCTTGACCCGACAAAAGTGACTTATCTAAGTCTTTTTTTAAAGTATCGGGCAATTCTCCTATCTTTACCTCCTCACAATCAAAAACACCAAGGATCATATCAACTTCACAGGAGTATATTCTCTTAGGCTCAGGTGAGAGTATAATAAAGAACTTATCTTTATTTTCTTCGTTTTCTTCAATACCCATTCTTTTTTTTAAGTTAAAAAGTGGTATTATGTTTCCTCTTAAATTAAAGACTCCCTTTAAATAGGAAGGAGAAAGAGGAACAGGAAAGACTGGTTTAGGTTCTGAAATTTCAAGAACACTTTCCATCAAAAATGAAAATTCCTTCTGAGAGAGCCTAAAAGCAATTATTTTCTTTTTTTCCATATATTAATTACACTTTTCTACCATCCCAAAACCCATGGAGGTTTTCTCTCCGATACCCGAATCAAAGACAAATCTTAAAACTTGTACATCTCCCTTTAAGTATAAATTTGCCATATAGCCTCTAACATTTATATTTTTTATTTTTAAAAGTTTTGACCTATAAGACTCACAAACTATCTCAAAATCATCATTTGAAAGAACCTCGCCTGTAAAACATTCAAACTTATTTTTTACTATATTTTTTAATTTTTTATAGAAATTTTCTTGATCGGGTGATAAATACAAAGTAATTTTTTTGTCTCCCTCTCTTTTATTTTCAGAAACTACAAGTGGAGAAAGTGTCCTAACTTTGAAAATATTACCCAATTTTTCAACTTCATAAACACTAGTCTTTAAAACAGGTAAAAGGTAATTTAAAATTCTCAAAAATTTCTCTCTTTTTATTATATTTTCCAGAATTTCGATAAACACAGAATCTGGTGAAGATATAATGAGAGTTAAAGGCCCGATCATAATTATATGGTTCTTATCAGAGATAAATTTTTTTGGAAATAAAGGTGAAAAGGAAAAGAGTTTTAAATTTTTATTTTTGTATCGCCAACCATACGAATGAATTGTATAAGAAAATCGTTCATTATATTTACTTAGTAAAAAGTAAATTGAAGAGGCAACAAAATAATTATAGAACCACGGAATTTTATATTCTTTTTCTTCTCCAAGTATAACTTTTAATCTCAATATTTTAATTTCCGCCCCCGGCAGGACTCGAACCTGCAACCACCGGATTAGAAATCCGATGCTCTATCCATTTGAGCTACGGGGGCTTTTTTTCTATAAAATTATAAAATTTTCATAACTAAAATTCAAATAATTTCTATTCAATTTTTCGCTCTAGAACATTTTAAATTGAAAAAATTTACTAATAAATTTATAATATTTAGAAGGGTTCAATTCCCAATTTAAGGAAATTATAATAAAATGCCCACATTTATTTGGAAAGGCAGAACACCAGAGGGTAAAAAAGTAGAGGGAGAAATGACTGCTGATACACAACAAGAAGTCATCTCAGCTTTAAGAAAAAGGAACATAATCCCTGTTTCTGTAACAATAAAAGAAAAAAAGAAAATCCCAACACTTGAAGAGTTATTTCCACAAAAAGTAAAAATAACAGACATGGCAATATTCACAAAACAGTTTGCCACAATGCTTGAAGCTGGACTTCCTCTAATGGACACATTAAATACCCTATACGTTCAAACAAACAATAAAACTCTAAAAAGAACAATTGGAAAAATTTCAGAGGACTTGGAAGGTGGCTATACGTTGGCAGATGCGATGAGAAAACACAAAAATGTCTTCCCTGATCTATACGTTAACATGGTAGAAGCTGGAGAAAAGGGAGGTGCTCTAGGTGAAATTCTTACACGACTTGCTGAATACCTCGAAAAAACTGCCGATCTTCAAAGAAAAATAAAAGGTGCAATGATTTACCCAGTAATAGTTATTTTTGTAGCTATTGCAGCAACAGCAGCCTTACTTATCTTTGTCATACCAACTTTTAAAGGTTTATACGAAGGCTTTGGGGCTGAACTTCCCCTTTTAACAAAAATTGTAATTGGACTTTCAAACTTTGTCCAAAGGTATATTCTTTTTATAATACTTTTATTCGTCGGAATCATCGTGGGGCTTAGAGTTTGGTACGGAACTGATCCAGGAAGAGAAGTCATTGATAGAGTATTATTAAGACTCCCCATAATAGGGAATCTAGTTCATAAACAGGCTCTATCAAGATTTTCACGCACCCTTTCAACACTTTTAAGAAGTGGTGTTCCACTTATTGACTCTATGGATATAACATCAAAAACAACAGGTAATAGAGTCGTTCAACATGCTATAGAAAGGGCAAGAAATTCAATAAGGGAAGGCTCAACAATTTCCTTACCTTTACAAAAGTCAGGGGTATTCCCACCTCTTGTAGTTCAGATGGTTCATATAGGTGAACAATCAGGAAACCTAGACGAAATGTTACTTAAGGTATCTGAATTTTATGATAAAGAAGTTGACGCTGCTGTAGAGGCTCTTACCTCTGCTCTTGAACCACTCATAATGGTTGTACTTGGAGGGGTGGTTGGAACTATGGTTGTTTCAATGTATCTTCCGATATTCAAGTTAATACCAACTCTAATGCAAACTCTCTCTCACTAAAAAGAAAGGTATTGATAACGAAAAAGCACGAACATCTTTTAAAGTTAACTTTACTTATAAGACCTTTTATAGTTTTTTTTTCTTTATCTATAAGTTATTTCTTTCTGCGAGAAATTTTCGAATTAGAACCCTTTCCTTTTTTATGGATATTTGTTTCATCAGTAATCTTATCTTTTCTTTTCTACTTTTCATTAAAAAGGGGAAAGAAAATACCCTTTGTATATCTTATTGCTGATACTTTTTTAATAATTTCAATTATGCACTTTTCCGGTGGTCCTGAAAGTGTCTTTTCTATACTATTTTTCCTTGTTATAATAACCTCTTCATTTTATCTTGAAAGAGAAAATTTTTTTTATTTTTTGATTACTCTACTTTTCATTTATAACTTATTTCTTTTTCTCTGGACTAAGGAAATAATCAAAGTTCCCCTTAAAATTGAATTTCAAACTCATCAAGTCTTATTAAGAGGCTATATCTCTACGCTATCTTTTATTTTATCCTCATTTATAGCTTATTTTTTGTCTGAAAAAGCAAGAAGGGGAGAAAGAGAAGCTGAAAAAACTGACATTTTAGCAAGAGAAATACTTAATAATCTTGGCGAAATTGTTTTAGTTAAGGATGAAAAAAATAACGTAATATATAAAAACTCTGACATCTTTGAGCATATTCTAAGTGAAACTAATAGAAGAGAGATCTCATTTAATGGTAAAGTATTTTCTCTAAACTTCTCTTCATTTGAATTATTTAATGAAAGATACAAAATCTATGTCTTAAGAGATGTCACAAAAGAAAAAGAAATTGAGCATATTCTAAAACAAAAAGAAAAGGAGAAATTTCTAACAGAACTTTCTCATGGTCTTGCCCATGAAATTAAAAATCCCCTCACTGTAATCAAAGGAGCAATAACAACACTATCAAGAATTAATGACGAAGAAAAGAAGAAAAAATTAATTGACTTAATAAAAAAAGAGTCAGAAAGAATCGATTTAATAGTTAAAACTTTCTACGAATATGCAAAATTAAAAGAAATAAAACGTGAAAGAGTACACTTAAAGGGACTTATAAAAAACATAGCAAACGAATTTGGGATCCAAAATTTAGTATTTCAAAGTGAAAGGGAATTTATTGAAGCAGAGCCACATCTAATTCAGATAGCAATAAAAAACCTTTTAATAAACGCCATTGAGGCTGTCAAAAATGACTTAAACAAAGTTAAAATTAAATTGATAGAAAACAAGATCATCATAGAAGACAGCGGGGAGGGAATGAGTGAGGAAGAACTTGAAAAAGTAAAATATCCTTTTTACACAACAAAACCGGGGGGCCTGGGAATGGGACTACCCCTTGCAGAAAGAATCTGTGAATTACACGGCTTTAAACTTACACTAAAAAGCCAAAAAGGCAAAGGAACCGAAGCTATAATAGAAATAAGTTGAAAAGAAAAATACTTATTGTTGACGATGAAAAGTCAATCTTAGACTGGATGAAAATTGCTCTTGAAGATAAATACGAAGTTTTAACGTACCAAGATCCCCTACTTGCCTTAGACTATATAAAGAAAGAAAAAGTTGACTTAGTTATAACAGATATTAGAATGCCAGGAATATCTGGTCTTGAATTACTCGAAGAAATTAAGAAAACAAACTCTATTTTGCCTGTTATAATTATTACAGCTTATGCATCAATAGAATCTGCAATAACTGCCTTCAGAAAAGGAGTCTCTGATTACTTAATTAAACCTTTTTCAGAAGAAGAACTTATTTATAGGGTTGAAAAACACTTACCTGAGTTAGAGAAATATGAAGAATTTATTGCTGTTGATGAAAAAATGCTTGAGGTAAAAAAGATTGCCTTAAAATCTGCAAAAACTGACTTACCCGTACTTATATACGGTGAAACTGGAGTAGGAAAAGAGGTTTTAGCAAGATTAATTCATAAAAACTCAAACAGAAAAGATAAGAGCCTTGTTGCTGTTAACTGTGCAGCTTTGCCCTCTGAACTTCTGGAATCAGAACTTTTTGGATACAAAAAAGGAGCTTTTACAGGTGCCTTTGGAGATAAAAAGGGGCTTCTTGAAATAGCCGACGGAGGTACAATCTTTCTCGATGAAATTTCAGAAATGCCGCTTCACCTTCAATCTAAACTTCTAAGAGTTATAGAGAATAAAGAAATAATACCTTTAGGATCAGTTAGTGCGAAAAAAATAGATATAAGGATAATAAGTGCAACAAATAGAGATCCAAAAGAAAGTATAAAAGAGGGTAAACTGAGAGAAGATCTTTATTACAGAATCTCTGCTTTTCCAATTTATATTCCACCTTTAAGAGAAAGAAAAAAGGATATTCCGGCTCTTGTTGAGTACTTTATAAAAAGAATATCAAAAAGATTAAAAAAAGATTTTACAGTTGAAGAAGAAGTTATCGATGTACTCTTAGACTATAGCTGGAAGGGGAACGTGAGGGAACTTGAAAACGCTATTGAAAGAGCATGTGCGATATGTGAGGGTACTGTTATTAAAAAAGAACATATACCTTCTGAAATAATCGAGGAATCAGCAAAAGCAAAAAATTTAAGAGAGCTTGAGGAAAAATTAATTCTTGAAGTTTTGAGAGAGTCAAATGGAAACGTAAAGAAAGCAGCTCAAAAACTTGGAATTCATCCCTCAACTATATATAGAAGACTAAAAAAGATGAATAAAAAAAATGAGTGAGAAACTGGAAAATAACGAAAAGTTAGCTAAGATCTTTAACAAAATGGCCGATGCTCTTGAATATTTAGGCGAAATACCGTACAAAGTCTCTGCCTATAGAAAAGCCGCAAGAACCCTTGAGAACCTCGACAGAGATGTTTCAGAAATTGAAGATCTTGAGTCGTTACCAGGGATCGGTGAAGGAATAGCAAAAAAAATAAAAGAGTTTCTTGAAACAGGAAAAATAGAAAAAGCAGAAGAGATATTCTCTAAGGTACCAGAAGGAATTTTAGATCTTATGCAGATACCCAATTTAGGGCCAAAAACTCTTGCCCTACTTCATAAAGAATTTGGAGTTAAAGACCTTGAAACTCTAAAGGCGGCTCTTGAAAATAAAAAAGTATTGACTCTTTTCGGAATGGGGGAAAAAAAAGTTGAAAATATAAAAAAGGGAATAGAACTTTTTCTAAAAAGTAAAGGAAGATACCTCTTAGGCGAAGTCTATCCACTGGTAAATCAAATAATTGAATTTTTAAAGGAACATAAAGACACAGATAAGGTAATCGCTGCTGGATCCTTTAGAAGATTTAAAGAAACTGTAGGAGATGTGGACATTTTGGTAACTACAAAAACAGAAAGTAACATAACGGATTATTCAACACAATTTCCAAAGATTGAAAAAGTGCTTGTCTGTGGACCAACAAAATCGTCCTTTGTCTTAAAGAATGGTCTTCAGGTCGACATAAGAGTAATACCAGTAGAATCAATGGGTGCTGCAATGCAATACTTTACTGGCTCAAAACAGCACAATATACACTTAAGGAAAATAGCAAAAGAAATGGGTCTTAAAATAAGTGAATACGGAGTTTTTAAAGACGAAAAATTTGTAGCTGGAAGAACAGAGGAAGAAGTTTATGGAATTCTTAATATGCAATGGATACCACCTGAAATAAGAGAGGACGAAGGAGAAATAGAGCTTGCACTTGAGGGCAAAATTCCAGAACTTGTAAAAAGAGAAGATGTACTAGGTGATTTGCATGTCCATTCTGATTATTCAGATGGACAGAGTTCAATTTTAGAAATAAAGGAAGAAGGTAAAAAAAGAGGATATTCCTATGTTGCCATCTGTGATCATTCCCAATCCGCAAAATACGCAAAGGGCTTATCAATAGAAAGACTCTTAAAGAAAAGGGAAGAAATAAAGAAAATTAATGAAAGGGGCGATCCACCCTATTTAATATTTGGAGCAGAAGTGGATATCTTACCTGATGGAAGATTAGATTATCCTGACGAGGTGCTTAAAGAAATTGATTTTGTAGTTGTCTCAATACATACAGGTTTTAGAAGGGATAACACAGATAGAATAGTTAGGGCCTTTGAAAATCCCTTTGTACATGCCTTTTCCCATCCAACAGGAAGGCTAATTGGATCAAGGGAACCCTATGAAGCAAACTGGGATTTGGTATTTAAAAAAGCAAAAGAAAGGGGGATTTGGATGGAAATTAATTCTTACTATGAAAGATTAGATTTATCACCGCCTCTCATAAAGAAGGCAAAAAAATATGGATTAAAGTTTATAATAGGAACCGATGCTCACCACTATAATCAAATGTGGATGCTAGAACTTGGAGTTGGTACAGCAAGAAGGGGCTACTTAACAAAAGATGATATAATAAATACTTTAGAACTTGAAAAACTGTTAAATCTTTTGAAAAGTAAAAGAACTGTTTAAAAATTCTATAAAACTAGCAATACCCTTATAAACCTCAAATAATCTTTTATAATCTATAGTTTCGGGCAAATCAAACTTAGTATGATAGTTTGGATTTCTTAAAAAAGCGGTATCAGTTACTAAAAGTGCTTTTGTGCCTCTTTTCCAGAAGGGATAATGATCAGAAAAGTTCATTTCTGGTATAATAGGGGGAAAAGCTAAATATTGAACTTGAATTGATGTATTATTTTTAAAAATTTCAGAGAGCTTTTTCATGTAAAATCTTGATCTTAAATTACTAACAATTCCGATGAAATTTGCTGTATCGGGATAAAGGAAGTTTAATGGGAATGGATATTTTTGGGAGTTTTTTTCATCACTGTAATAGCCAATAGATTCAAGGGAAATCATAAGTTCAACTTTTTCTTTTCTTTTAGTAAGAATTTCCGCATAAACTTCTGAACCCATTCCTTTTGAGGCAAAAAAGGGCGGTTCTTCATTTGGAAAAAAGAGAAATCTTATATCTTTTTTAAAATTAAAGTTAGAGAAAGATTTAGCAATTTCAATCAAAAGAGAAACACCAGTTGCGTTATCATCTGCTCCAGGGGAATCATAGAAGCTATCATAGTGGGCACCTATTATAAAAATTTCCAAAGAACTAAAAATTTTCCCCACCTCAATAATAAACACGTCGTATCCATACGATCTATACTTTATTTCTCTTATCTCATAATTTAAATTCCTTAGATTTTCCAGGATATACTCCTTAGTCTTTAAGTAGTTTTTGTAATAAAAAACGTTGCGTTTTCCAATATCTAGTGATAAAACCTCAACGTGCCTTTTTAAACCCTCTATCAAAGTAAGGTTTCGCTAAAAATCTTTATAAGATCCCTCTCCTCTATCCTTTCAGGGAAAAATCTTTTAAACTTTTCAGTTAAAAAATTATATTCCCTCAAAAAATCTTCAATATCATTTTCTTTAATCCCATATTTTTTAAAACTTCTCGGTAAATTTAAATCATTATAAAGCTCATCTAGATATGCCAAGATATCATTTAAGTTAACCTCATCCTTTTCCATTAAATATGAGAAAAGTTCTTTTAAATTAAAACTATTTTTATTCCACCTATATTTTATCCAAGGTATAAGAAGAATTGATAAACCTGCGGGATGAGGAACGTTATCATAAAATCCGGAAACAATGTGTTCAAGCCAATGCATCTCATGAAATCCTCCGATACCTCTTGTAGCTATTCCTGTTAGGGCAAGACCAGATAAAAGGTGTAAATTTTCTCTTGCAGTTATATTTTTTGGATCCCTTACTAGCGTCTTTATTGACTCTATTGTTTTTTTGGTATAAAACTTCGCAACACCCTTTATTATCTCACCCTCTACCGTAGAAGTAACAAAGGGTTCAAGCATGTGAGTAATTATATCAATTGAACAAAGTGAAAGATATTCCATATCGAGTGTACTTGAAAGTAAGGGATCTACAATAGAAAACTTTGGGAAAATTTTTTCATCAAAGATACCCCATTTTCTTTTTTCTTCTAAATTTGATACTATTGAAGTAGAATTTAGTTCAGAGCCGGTTGCAAAAGTTGTTGGAACTAAGCAGAAATTGAGAACTTCATTTTTTGGACTTTTTTGCATCATTGTATAATCCCAGATACTCCCCTCATTTTTAACAAGAAGTGAAATAGCCTTTACTGCATCCATTACACTACCACCACCAAAACCAAGCACGCTATCTACATTTAAAAACCTTGCAAGCTTTGCCGCCTCCTCTATTTCAAAAGTTTTTGGATTCGGTGATATTTTGTCAAAATGAATAAAATCTAATTTTAACTCTTCAAATATATTTTTAATCTTCTCTAAATACCCATATTTTCTTGCAAAATTTTTTCCAGTAACAACTAAAGTTTTTTTACCTAAAATGGGTATAATTTCCTTAAGTTTTTCCTCAAAAATTCCTTTACCAAAAAAGTATTTAACAGGTAGAAATAAGTTTAAAGGTCTCAAAAAATTATTCTACAGTTACACTCTTTGCAAGGTTCCTAGGTTTATCCACATCACAACCACGCAAAAGGGCTACATGATAGGCAAAAAGTTGTAAAGGTACTATAGAAATAAGGGGTTGTAAAAGATAAGTCGTATCGGGTATAGGTAAAAAGTCTTCCACCATTTCTTTGAGGTTATTATCACCTAGTGTTCCAATTGCAATAACAGGTGCATCCCTTGCTCTCACTTCCTCAATATTTGATATCATTTTTTCATAGAGATCGTTTTTAGGTGAAATTGCCACAACTGGGAATTCTTTGTCTAAAAGGGCAATTGGACCATGTTTCATTTCCCCAGCTGCATAGCCTGTTGCATGAATATAAGAAATCTCCTTTAGCTTTAGAGCACCCTCAAGAGCTGTAGGATAGAGTAAACCTCTTCCAAGAAACATCATATTTTTAACATTATAGTATTTCTTTGCAACCTGTGAAATTTCCTCCTCTCTACCAAGAATAAATCTCATCTTATCCGGAATCTTTTTTAAGTTTTCAATTATTTCCTTAGCCTCCCTCTCTGTAACGTAGCCCTTTAAAAGTCCAACTTCAATTGAAATTAAAAGTAAATAAAAAAGTTGAGATGTATAGGCCTTTGTTGAGGCAACACCGATCTCAGGTCCTGCATTTAAATAAACTGTATAATCAGATTCCCTATCAATAGTGCTATTTTTAACGTTAACAAGTGAAATAATCGGTATTCCAAATTCCTTTGCTTTTCTAATACCGGCAAGAGTATCAGCTGTCTCTCCTGACTGAGATATGCCGATACAGACAGTTCTTTTACTCGAAACCAGTTCACCATATCTAAACTCAGATGAAAGTTCACACTCTGTAAAAGTTTTTAAAAACTTCTGAAAAAGGCTTTTTCCATAAAGCCCGGCATGGAAACTTGTTCCTGCTGCTTGAATAATAACTTGTTCTGCTTTAAGGAGTATATCTTTTGCTTCATTCTGTAAAACTCTAACTCTTTCATTCTCATCTAAAACTCTCATCAGATTTTCTTCAATAATCCTAGGTTGTTCATGAATCTCTTTAAGCATGAAGTGAGGATAACCCCTTTTTTCAACCATATCCTCTTCCCACTCCACAACGATATATCTTCTTTTCTTTCTTCTTCCATTAAAATCATAAAACTCTACCCTTTTTTCACCTAAAACGGCGATTTCGTTATCATCCATACTTATTACTTTCCTTGTGTGAGATAAAATAGCAGGTATGTCAGAGGCAATAATATTTTCATTCTTACCGATACCTACAATTAAAGGAGACCCTTTTTTTACACCTATTAGGATATCAGGATGAAACACGTTTATAATAGCGAGGGCGAAGCTACCTTTTAACTTATTAACGCTTTTTATAACACTTTCTAAAAAATCTCCCCTATAGTTTTCTTCAAGTAAATGAGGAATAACTTCTGTATCGGTGTTTGAGATAAATCTGTGTTTTTTTTCAAGTTTCTTCTTTAGGTCTCTAAAATTTTCTATAATACCATTATGTACTACTGCAAAAATTCCCTTACAGTCAACATGAGGGTGGGCATTTTCTTCTGTTGGTTTTCCATGAGTTGCCCATCTTGTGTGTCCAATTCCCACTTTAGAGGGTATCGGGACACCATTTAATAGCTTAGATAGCTCGTTAATTCTACCTACTTTTTTTCTAACAAAAAGCTTACCGTTTACTATACTGGCAAAACCAGCAGAATCGTAACCCCTATACTCTAATTTTTCTAATCCAACTAAAATAACACTATTTATATCTTTATTACCGATATAACCAACAATACCGCACACTACTCAATTTTCTCCCTCTTTAACTCGTATTTAACTGTAATAGGTACACCATAGGCGGTTATTTCCACTATTACTTCCTTATCACCTATACTTTTTACGTAACCGTTTCTCACAGCATCCCCCTGTCTTATTATGTAACTTCTTCCGTCAGGAGCTTCAAAAAGAGCTACATTTCCTTTTTGACCCCTCATTATTCCAACTAACTTTAAGTTAGATAGATCAACAACTTCCTCCTCTTCTCTTTTATAGCCCTTACCTATCAAAGAGGCAAAGGGATCTCTTCTTCCAGCAGGATCGTAGCTATAACCTTTGGGTAGGAATTCTTCCTTTAGCTTAACGGTGTCAATCTCTTGACCAAGAACAAAACCAGGTTTTGGAACGGTTTCGGTCACCTCTATTTTTCTTTCTCCCCCCTTGCACCCTAATATTAATCCATTAAAAAAAATTAATAAAAAAATAATCAAAAAATTTTTCATCTTGACGCTCCTTTTGCCCTTACAGGTCTCGGTTCTCTTGTTGGGCTGGGGGCAGAAGCACCAGGTAAGGTGCCTGCACTATAGAACTTGGCGACAAATGAAGCTTTACAGGTTCTTTCTTCATCCTTAGTTTGAGTTATTGTGATTCCCTCAACTGTTACAAGTCTTGATAAAGTAGAAAGTTCTGAGATAAATTTAACAAGATCATGGAAATTCGCATTTACCTCGAGTGAATAAGGAAGTTCTGTATATTCGCCCATTGAGACAGGTGGGTTTCTAGTTAGATTAATAATTTTAACGTTGTTTTGGGATCCCCTCTGTTGAAGCAGTGTAATTACTTCTTCAGGTTTTTCTTCAGGAGGCAAAAGCCTCAAGGCCTTTTCCCAAAGATACTGAAGTTTTTTAATCTCTATTTCAAGTTGAGGAAGTCTAGAAGCTGCCATTCTTGCCGCACTTAAATCTTTCGAAATTTCACTATGTTTTGCTTCAAGACTTTTGATGTACTCTCTATCTTTAGTGTGGATCAAAAAATAATAAACTAAAGATAAAAAGACTCCGATACCAGCTGTAATTAAAAAGAACCTTAATTTTTTATCCATTATTTCCCTCCCCCACTAGAAACTCCAATAAAGCTTGTTACGGGCACTTGAAGCGTAAATGTTAAATACTCAGTTTCACTTTCTTTTTTTACATCTATTTTCTCAAGTATTATATCCTCACCAAAAAGGGGGGAAGACTTTAAGTTCTGGATAAAGTCCGCGATAAATATATTTGAAAAAGAATTACCCTCAATTCTAATTATACTCCCTGTATGCTGAAAGAAAGTTACCCATACATAATCAGGAAGAGCCTTAGAAAATTCATCTAAAATCATTACTTCTGTATTAATAGTTGAAAGCAATCTCTTCGCAATATTTACTTTGTTTTCAAAATCACTCTTTTTTATCTCAAGCTCCTTTACTTTTTCTTGAATCTCTCTCAGTGTATAAAGTTCTGTACTGTCCCTTCTTATTTTTTCCTTTAAAATCGCAATTTTTGCTCTTGAAGTGGAAAAACTAGTGAAAATCCAGAGAAGAGAAAGAGAAAGTATAAGTATACCGGCAACTTCATAGATACCAATGGGTGGTAAAGTAATTTTAATCCCCCTTTCTACTTTTTCTTCAGGTGGTAATAGATTAATTCTTATCATAGTATCCCCCTTAATGATAAACCAAAAGAAGGAGCAAATAATGCTCC
Source organism: Candidatus Hydrothermales bacterium (assembly GCA_039630235.1). Classification (NCBI taxonomy): domain Bacteria; kingdom Pseudomonadati; phylum Caldifarciminota; class Caldifarciminia; order Caldifarciminales; species Caldifarciminales bacterium. The sequence continues at coordinate 36,949 of JBCNVI010000005.1, forward strand.
TATGACTTCTTTAGAACCAAGTTCAAGAAATGACTCGGGAAGGTCGATTCTTTCAAAGGGATTTAATCTCTCAACTTTAACTCCAAGGGATTCTGAAAGATTTGTTGTAAAGTCCTTTATAAGAGTACCTCCTCCTGAGACATAAATAACATCAGGAAAGTCCTTTTTCTCTAAGTAAGGGAAAATTCTTCTAATTTCATCAGATAATGCAGAAACATAATCTCTATAAACTTCATAAACAAATGTTGAAGAAACTTCTTTTTCTCCCTTTAGTATGAGTAAGCTATCAGTATATGACAAATCAAGCTTTTCTTGCATTAAATTAATAAGGCTTTTTAAATTTGTCCTTATATCTCTAATTAAATAGGGGCCTGTATCTATGAAAAAAAACATTGTAGCAAAGTTTTTACCAATGTGCAAAATTCCTTTTAAATCATTATTTTTAGCAATCTCAGGATAGTTAAATTCAAAGAGATTATACAAGGCTAATACTTTAACATCGATAATTCTAGGAATAAAACCTGCTGATTTAATTAGATGTACATAATCTGTAACAGCATCATTTCTTGCTGCTACAATAAGAACCTCAACTTCTGTCTCGCTTACTTCAGGATTGACTATATCTCCATCAACTGATATTTCAGTAGGATCGACTCCAAAATACTGCTCAGCCTGCCATTTTATCTGCTCCTTTAATTCATCTAATGGAAGTTTATCCATCTTTACTCTCTTTATGCTTATAGCTCTTGGATTTGGTATAAAAGTAGCTATATTCTTTATAGGTGGCTTTCTTTCCTGAATAAACCTTTGTAAAACCTCAATAACTACATCTCTCTCAATAATCTCCCCTTCTGCTATAGCTTCCTCAGGCAAATCCGTTTTCCATATCTCCTTAACTTTAACATTACCTTTAGATCCTTCTAAAAGTGATATTTTAATACTTGAAGATCCTATATCAATACCTAAGAGCCCTCTTTTTTTACCTATCATCCGTAGCACTTTCTCTTGTAAGGGTTGAACTTTTATTCACAATTTTCATTATAATATAAAATGCTCAAAATGTCAATAAAAGGGTGAATTAAAATGGTAGAACTAATTTTTGTTATTATTCTTATATGGGTTTTTCTTTATTTACTTTATAGATTTGCTTTCAAAACTGTATTAACTGAAAAGTCCGGTGAAATTTTACCAGTTAGAAAGATTGAAATAACACCAATTATTATCTTAATTATCTTGTCTTTTTTTATTACTATTTACGTAGTATTAAGTTTCAGACAAGTCCCCCTCGGTTACGTTCTTATTACCTTTAACATACTCACAAAGGAATACGGACTAAAAACAGAGGGTTTACAGTTTGTACCAAGGATAATATATAAAACACACCTTTACAATATAAGAAGACAAGAGTATACAATGACTGCAAGAAAGGGAGAGAGTGAAAAAAAGGACATCGATGACTCTCTATGGTCTCCAACAAAAGAGGGCCTTCAAATAGGTCTTGATCTTACCTGTTGGTTTAGAATACCACCCGAAAATGTGATAAAAATTCACAAGGAAATAGGCCCAGATTACAACGAAAAAGTTATAAGACCAGCAATAAGATCTGAAGTAAGACACACTATATCCTCTTACTCAGTTATCGAGATATATTCTTCAAGAAGAGAAGAAATACAAAGAGAAATTGAAGAAAAAGTGAGAAAGAGATTGGAAAAGGATGGTTTCCTTATTGAAGCTGTTTTTTTAAGAGATGTTCATTTTACACCAGACTTTGCTAAGGCCATAGAGGAAAAACAGATAGCCCAGCAGGAGGCTGAAAGAATGGAGTATCTCCTTGAAAAGGAAAGAAAGGAGGCTGAAAGAAAAAGAATCGAAGCAAAAGGAAAAGCAGATGCTATAAAGATTATAAGTGAAGAACTTAGAAAAAATCCCCTATACATAAATTATCTATTTGTTGATAAACTTTCTGATAAAGTCAAAGTGGTAATATCTGATAAGGGAACAATTCTTAATTTACAATCCCTTGATGAAAAGTAAAATAGAGGATCTGCCTGGAACACCACTTAAAGTATTGATCAAAAATAATAGATTTTTAAGTTTCTATTTAGAAAAAAGAGGGGATTACTTTCATATATACTTTCCCTTTGGATCCTTTATGCTTACAAGAATCAAAAAACAGGAGGAAAAGGAAAGGAAAGAGGAAATAGGTAAGATAATTTCACCCATGTCAGGAAAAATTATCAAAGTTTTTAAAAAAGAAAAGGAAGAAGTAAAGGAGAACGAACCATTATGTGTAATAGAGGCAATGAAAATGCAAAATGAGATTAAATCTAAAAGAGAAGGAAAAATCAAAAAAATTTTTGTAGAAGAGGGCAAAATCGTTAAAAAAGGCGACATTTTGTTTGTAATAGAATGAATAACAAAATTTTTTATACTAAAGAAGATCTTAAGAAATACGAATTTTTAGAGGGCGATTTAAAGCCCGGGAAGTATCCATTTACAAGAGCTATCTATGAGGAAATGTACACAAAAAAGCTCTGGACAATGAGACAGTACTCTGGATTTGGGACTCCGGAGGAAACAAACGAAAGGTTTAAAAAAATGATAAAGGAGGGACAAACAGGACTATCTCTTGCCTTTGATTTACCAACTCAACTTGGTCTTGACCCTGACCATACTCTTTCAAAGGGAGAAGTGGGAAGAGTGGGAGTCTCCGTTTGGAGCGTTGATTCAATGAGAAGAGTTTTAAAAGACATTGAGATTGATAAGATCTCACTTTCTATGACCATAAACGCTACAGCCGGCATTTTGTTAGCCTTTTACTTGGCAATCGCTGAAGAAAGAGGTATTCCAAAGGATAAACTCAGAGGAACAATTCAAAACGACATTTTAAAGGAATTTGCTGCAAGAGGAAATTATATCTATCCCGTAAAGGAATCTATGAGACTTAATATCGATGTTATCGAATTTTCACTGAAAAATCTTCCCAATTTTTATCCTATATCAGTAAGTGGATACCACTTTAGAGAAAAGGGAGCAAGTGCTGTACAAGAGGTTGCCTTTACTATAGCTGATGCTATTGAGTATGTAAAGGGGACTGTTGAAAGAGGAATTGATCCAGATACCATAGGAAGAAGGATAACCTTCTTTTTTTCTTCCCACAATAATTTCTTTGAGGAAATTGCAAAATTCAGAGCTGCAAGGAGAGTATGGGCTATTATAATGAAGGAAAAGTTCGGAGCAAAAGATGAAAAGGCAATGCATATGAGATTCCACACCCAGACAGCTGGCTCTACACTGCAGGCACAGTCCCCTATTTTAAATATAATAAGAGTGACTTCTCAGGCAATGGCTGCTATTTTAGGAGGAACACAGAGCCTTCATACAAACAGTTTCGACGAGGCACTTTCCTTACCGACAGAAGAGTCTGCCTTAATTGCCTTAAGAACACAACAAATTCTTGCCTATGAAACAGGCATTGCCGAAGTAACAGACCCACTTGGAGGCTCTTTTTATGTAGAGGCTTTAACAAGAAAAATTGAAGAAGAAGTTTTTTCTCTTTTGAAAGAAATTGAGGAAAGAGGGGGAGCAGCAGAGTGTGTTGAAAAGGGTCTTTTTCAAAAATGGATTGAGGAAAATGCTTACTTAGAACAAAAAAGTATAGAAGAAAAAAAGAAGATAATAGTTGGCTTAAATGCCTTCAGATCTGAAAAAGATCAAAAAGTTAAGATATTTAAGATTAAAAGTAGGGGGGAAAGAGATGAAATGAGAAGGATAAAAGAGTTTAGGAAAAAGAGAGATAAAAAACTTGTAGAGGAAAAATTAGAGATGTTAAAAGAAAAGGCACAGAGTAAGGAGAATCTCATGGAGGCTATAATAGATTGTGTTAAGGCAAATTGTACGTTAGGAGAAATTTCTTATGAACTTGAAAAGATCTGGAAAAGGGTCTAAATCCCTCTAAAGTTTTTCTTAAAAATGAACCAAAAAAAATTTGAAACAATATGTGTTCATACAAAAAAAATAAATTATGAAATTAGGGATATTTCAACACCCTTACATTTTTCATCAACTTTTTACTTTGAGTCAGCTGAAGAAGGAGGTGAGCTTTTTCTTGGTACTAAAGAAGGATTTATCTACACAAGGCTCTCAAACCCTACAATAAAAATTCTTGAGGAAACTCTTGCTGAACTTGAGATGGGTGAGAAAGCTCTTGCCTTCTCTTCTGGTATGGGTGCAATATCAGCTCTAATATTTTCTGTTTTAAAAAGGGGAGACAAAGTAATATACTCAGATCCAGTTTACGGTGGAACCTATTCCCTTTTTAAAAGATTAGAACAAAAGGAACTTTTTACCTTTATAGGTATCCCAGCTAGAGATTTTTTAAAAAATTTAAGAAGGGAGATTGACGATAAAACAAAAATTATATATATAGAAACACCTACAAATCCCACTTTGGACATCATTGACATAGAGGAAACATCAAAAATTGCCAAAGAGTATAACATTATTTTAGCTGTTGACAATACCTTTGCAACACCCTACCATCAAAAACCCTTAAAACTTGGAGCTAATGTCGTAATACACTCTCTCACAAAGTATCTTGGAGGACATACTGATTTAATCGGTGGAGCTCTTGTTGGAGAAAAGAAGATTATAGATGAAATCGAAAAGGAAGAAAGAGCCCATATCGGAAGTTGTATTTCTCCATTTAATGCATGGCTTGCTTTAAGAGGAATAAAAACCCTTGCAGTTAGAATGAAAGCACATTCTGATAATGCTCTTTTACTAGCAAAGTTTTTAAGAGAACACCCTAAAGTGGAAAAGGTACTCTATCCTGGGCTTGAAGACTTTGAAATGCACGAGATAGCTAAAAAACAGATGACTAACGGTTTCTCTGGAATGCTCTCTTTTATTCATAAGAACGGAAAAGAAGGGGCAATAAAGTTTATCAATTCACTTGAACTTTGTGTAAAAGCAGTAAGTCTTGGAGCAGTTGAAACCTTAATAGAACACCCTGCTTCAATGACACACTCTTCAATGAATGAGGAGGAACTTTTAAAAGCTGGTATCCATCCAGGTCTTGTTCGAATTTCAGTAGGCATAGAGCATATTGAGGATATAATTAGAGATATAGATAAGGCTTTAAAAAATTCTTGAAAGATAGCAAAATCTGTGTAATTGGCTCGGGAATTTCCGGCATAATGACCCTCTTTTTCTTAGATAAATTTGGTTCCCAAAAATTAACAATATTTGAAAGAGAGTTACTTGCCTCAGGAACAACTGGTAAAAGTGCTGGAATTGTTGTTACTCATCTTTTTGATGAATTAGATATTGAACTTTCAAAGAGAACAATAAAAATATTAGAGGAAATAAATGAGAAAAGCAAATATAAATTTTTAAGGAAATATAGCACAGTAACGGGAACTATAAGGGATAAAGAAAAAGATAAACTTGAGGGTTTGCTGAAGAAAAAATTTATTGAATTTGAAACACTTTCTTTAAAAGAGATTAGAAAAATTTATCCTCTTTTTAAAGAAGAGAAAACTTATATAGTTTCTCATGATGGATTTTATGTTGATGTAGGAGAACTTCTTTATTCAATCTATGTTTATTTAAAAAGTAAAAATCATGAGTTTAGATTCTTTAATGAAGTTGAGGATTTTGAAATAAAAAATAGTAAAGTTAAAAATCTTGTTACAAAAAAGGGAAAATTTTATTTTGATAAATATATAGTTGCGACTGGTATATGGTCAAAGGAAATACTAAAAAGACATGATATAAATATAAACGTAAAGCCCTACAGAACCCAAGTAGCAATCTTAGAGTTTAAAAGGGAAATTAATTTACCAATATATAACGATCTCGATTACGGTATTTATTTAAGAAAAGAGCAGGCAAAAGATATTTTAATTGGAGACGGTACCGAAAGAAAGGAATCTAACATTTATAATTTTAAAAGCTATAACGATGAAGAGTTTTTCTTTGATATTTCAGAGAAGTTACCAAAAATTTTAGATGGGGCAGAGGAATTTCTTTTAAAGGGGGGATGGGCTTTTCTATGCCTAGCAACACCAGATAGAAGGCCAATTGTTTCTAAGGTCGAGGACATTGAGAATTTGTTCTTATTTTGCGGATTTAATGGATTAGGTATTATGAGAGCTCCAGCTCTCTCAGAAATCCTCGCTGAGTGTGTTACTGATGACTTACCGTTGCCAAAAGAATTTAATTTAGATAGATTCAAAGGCCTTAAGGATTTTGAAATTAAAGAGGGATTTTATCCAGATTGAAAAGAGTGCTTTTTGCGACTCATTCTCCCTACTTTATTGGTGGTGAAAAAAGTATGTGGGACTTAATTTTAGGACTGAGGGAACATTTTGAAATAGCACTTCTTGCTCCAGATGGAGAGCTTGCTGAGAAAGCAAGAAAGGAAAAGCTTAAAGTTTTCATTTTACCTCTACAAAACTCAACAATATGGAAAACAAAAAGAAAAATAGTTTTATCTATATTTAAAAGTCAGTTACCTAAAATTTTAAAAAAATTAAGGAAAATTGTAATAAAGTTTGATCCACACCTTATATACACGCATTCTATGAAGATGCATTTACTTTTTTCACTATTTTTTTTAAGAAATAGAAAGAAGCTTGTATGGCACTTTAGAGAAATACCTTCTGGCATTTCAAAGTATATTTTTAAATTTTTTTCAATTTTTCCTGATAGAATAATTGCTGTTTCAAACGCCGTTAAAAAATTTTTCCCCTTTAAAAATAAAGTAACGGTGATATATAATGGAATAGAGGTTCCGGAAAAGTTAGAGGAAGGTAAGATTAAGAAGAAAAGATTTACAGTATTAACGGTTGGAAATATCCAGTACTTAAAATCTCAAGATATTGTTCTTGAATGTGCTAAAAAATTAAAAGATTTTGATTTTTGGGTTGTGGGCGATGCAATCCATCCGGGTGAGATTAATTTCAAAAAAAGGCTTATAAAAAAAATAAAAGATGAAAATATAAAAAATGTTACTTTATGGGGAAAAAGAGAGGATGTTTTTTCCTTTTATAGCGAGTGTGATATTTTTCTTCATATACCCAGAGCAAGAGAGGGATTTGGAAGAGTTGTTGTAGAAGCTATGGCTATGAAAAAACCTGTAATAATAAGTAACATAGAAGCTCTACCAGAAATATTAGGAGAGGCAGGATTAGTTACAAATTTAAATATCAAGGATATTTGTGATAAAATACTTTTATATTACAATAACAGAGACCTAATGAAAGAAATGAGTGAAAGGGGTTACCAAAGGTACAAGAGATTATTTACAGTTAACAGAATGGTTGAAGAGACATTAAAATGCCTGATAGAGATCATATAAAAGTTTTATTTAACCCTCTTTTAGTTTTCATTTTAACAATTTCTTTTATCTATTTTTCCGGTAAAAGTATATCTGAGGGCAACATAAGAATTCCTTTTTCAATTTTTCTATTTTTATTTTCAGCAGCAATAGCAACCTCAATAAGATTTGGAGTTTTTTATCTTTTCTTTTATATTGTTTTTATGGCCTTTTTAAAAAGAGTACTATTTGCAGTCCAAGGTTTTACCTTCTTTGAACCTGCATATCTTGTTACAGATGTTGTTACTATTGTTATGTTTCTTGTCGTTATAAATAGATATAGAGAAAAAATTTTAGCTGCCTATAAAAAAAGCTTTGCCTTTAAAGTTTTACTTTTTCTCCAAATAATTTTCTTTGTTCAGATATTTAATCCCTTACAAGGGAGCTTAATGATTGGTTTAACAGGGTCAAAGTTTCTTTTGATTCCCTCTCTTTTGGCTTATGTTGCTTTTGGAGTAGATAGGAGAGCTTTAAAAATCCTTTTTACTACTCTAACATGGCTTGCCTTAGTTTCTTCTCTTTATGCTATCTATCAGTTTCATAAGGGTTTTTTTGATTTTGAGATTCTTTGGGCAAAAAAATCTGGTATGCATTCACTTTTTCTTGGTGACAGAATAAGACCCTTTTCTTTCTTTCCAAGTCCAAATGAGTTTTCTCTTTTTATAGCAACAGTTGCGTTGATAGAGATTGCAATGAGTAGTTTATCTCCCGGTATTTTATTTACTCTAATAAGGCTTTTCATATACGCCTTAGCCAGTTTCTACGTTAATGTTAGGGCTGGTCCCTTTATATTTCTTTTTCTCTTTCCTCTTCTAATTATTTTTAAGATTTCAAGGAGAGCACTGCCCACTTTATTTTTATACTATTTTGTTTTATTAATCCTCATAAACTTCATTTCAGGAACATCACTTCGAGATTTAAATTTGAAGATAGTAGGTGTAAATCCTGTGTATGTGGAGCATTTTCTTCAAGGAATTATAGATCCTGCAGCTAGGGGGTCATCTTTTATTCATCGTTTAAAGTTATGGAGAAATGCCTTTATAAATGTGCTAAAAAATCCATTCGGACATGGAATCGGAGTTTCAACTTTAGCGGCAAGAAGATTCGGGGGATATGCCTTACATGTAGAAAGTACATTTGTTTCAATGCTTTATTCATGTGGAATTTTTGGATTTTTAAGTCTCATGTTTTTAGTTTTTTATGTGAGTATTAAAGGATTTTTAAAGTTAGTAACTTATAGACACGATAAAATTATGCTCGCTCTTTGGATAGGTTTTGTTTCAATATTTATGGGACAGTGGTTAGTTACATACTTTCAAGGTGCCTTTTTCTGGCTTTCAATGGGCGTTTTATTAAGATGGATAGATTTAAAAGAAGAAATTTAGAAAGTTTTAGTTTACTTTTAATCATTATAACAACCGTTGTTTCTCTTATAGAAATTAGTCTTTTAATTAACCTAAACATAAGAATTTTTCTCTTTATTTTTTTCACCTTCATAGGAATCGCATTAATAATTTTAAATTTTTCTATAGGCTTTTTTTATATTCTTACTTATATTTTTTTAATGCCCTTTTTGAGAAGATTCATTTTGATTTATGAAAAATACGAGCCGATCGAACTTTTGTATCTTGTACCAGATATTCTTACTTTATTCCTGTTTACCTATCTTTTTATTTTAAAAATCCAAGAGTTTAAAAAATTACTTTCCTATACTGAATTTAAAATTCTATTTTTTTTACAAGTTCTAATGTTTATACAAATCTTTAATCCTATACAGGGTTCTTTATACGCCGGTTTTGGGGGAACAAAATTTTTACTTATTCCTTCTCTTTTTTCTTATTTTGCCTATATGATCGAAAACAGTAATTTTAGAAGGATAAGGAATTTTATTATATTTGCAGGTCTTGCTTCACTAGTTTATTCTTACTTTCAATTAAAGTCAAAATTCTTTTTTTTCGAGAGAAATTGGATTTTAATAGTTAGTAGCGAATATAAACAGGTTCTTGAAATGTTAAGCGGAAATATAAGGCCCTTTTCTTTTTTCTCAAGTATTTCAGAGTTTGGTCAGTTTATGGGTATTTCTGCTATTGTGAGTCTTTTCTTCATAAAAAATAAATTAAAATATCTACTTACCTTTCTTTTTATAACGGGAATTATCATATCGGGGGTAAGATCTTCAATTTATGCTTTCCTAATTTGTTCCCTATTTCTTATATTTTTTAAAAGAAGCAATAACTTAAAAGATTTCATAAAATTTTCTATTATCTCCATAGTTTGCTTTACCATTATTGTATCTGCCATAGATATTCCTTCAACTTATGGCACAAAAACCTATGTAGGAAGATTTTTACAAGGAGTCTTTGATCCATTAAGGGAGGGTTCTTCAGTTTATCCAAGATTAGAGACCTGGAAGAAAGTAATAATACATGTCTTTACTAAGAATCCCTTTGGAGCCGGTCTTGGAGTCGCAACGAGAGCCTCTGTGAGACTAGGAGGAATACCTGCAATGCATGACTCAACTTTCTTTGGTATGTTCTCAGCATGTGGAATAGTGGGAGGTTTTTTACTTATTTATCTTGTCTTATCTATTATTTTTAAAAGTATAAACTCAACAGCTGATATAAAGGAGACTGTGAAATTTCCTTTAATTTTAATACTTTTTATAAGTATAGGACAACTTTTAACTCAGTACCTGATAGGTGCCCTATTTTGGGGTTCTATTGGAATGTGGATCAGGGGTTTTTATTTTTATAAACACGGAAAATATAAAGATAATCATTATGAAACAAAAGATAATTCCTGGGGAAAACCTTTAAAAGGGAATCAGCATAAACTTTAACAAAATAAAGATCCTTTTCTGCTGATTTTAAAACATAAACTAGCAAAAAAGAGTCAGGTAAACTTATCTTTCTTCTATCTAAATTTTCAAAAAATGTAAACTTTCTAAAATCAGTAAAGTGTATATTCTCTCTTTTACCCCAAAGTGGTAAAAATAATTTAGAAATCTCAAGGTGAGTAACAATTAGATCATCTTCTTTTGTGTACTTATAGATAAGATTCTTTGTTTCTTTAAAATTTAATAAATATTCTTGATGTTTTCTCATCATTAAATATGTCAAGATCAAACATATGAAAAAAGTAGAAAAGATAAAGGGTTTTTCTAATTTGCCTTTAAAAATTGTATTGAAAACTTTCGCATATCCAATTAGAATAAAAATCACAAAAGGTAAAAAAAATCTTAAACCTGGAATTGATGACAAGATAATATTTTCTTGTATTTCATAATGATAAACATAAAAAAGAAAAATTAAAATAGAGGGTAAAAAGCCAAATAATAAATTTTTCAAATTTTTAATCAACAGGATTCCAAGTAAACCAATAGTTAAAAGCAAAGGATAGTTTATGTTAAGATAAAAGAGATAAATCTTTAAATTTCCCCAAAGATAATTAATAGAAAAATCAAAACCTGGATGTTTACCTCCATATACAAAAAAAATGTAAATGAAAATTAAAGAGCCAGCAAAAAAAGTTAAAATAAAATAACAAATCAAGTTCTTATATCTTCTTTTAATTAAAGAGTCGTAAACGAATAAAAAAGAGTAAAGGAAATTTGTAGGTTTTAAAAGAGTAAAAACAAAAACTGTCATATAAGAAAAAAAATATTTTTGCCTTAAATGAAAATAAAAAGTTAATAAAAACCAAAAAGAAGAAATAAAATCAGGCATAATTGTTCTTGAAAATAAAACGAAAGAGGGATGAAAAATATAAAAAATGAAGTATAAAGGATTAATTTTATATATCTCCAAAATTTTGTAAAAAAGAAAACTAGAAGCTATGTGAAAAAAAAGGGAGACTAAAAAAATATACTCAAAACCAAAATGTAAGGGAATCGCAAGAAAAAAAAGAGAATAATAAGGGGGATACCTTGTAGTAACTCCAATTTTACCATGATGTATAGCAAAACCTAAGGTCCATTCTGGAAGATCTAATTTCAACTCTAAAAGTCTTTGAGCCTGTATTATGTAAACCCTCTCATCAGCAAAAGAATAAAATACAGGATAAAATAAAAAATAAAGTGAAATAAAAGAAATTATTGAAAGAAGAAAAAACAATTTCTCACTTCTCATGAAGAAGAGAATCTTTTTTTATTATAAAATTCTCAAGCACAAGTACATCTAAACCACTTCTAATAAAAGTTGAAAAGGCATCTTCTGGTGAATTTACAATAGGCTCTCCCTTTAGATTAAAAGAAGTGTTAAGTATCATAGGAATACCAGTTTCTTTGTAAAACTTCAAAATAAGCTTATAATATCTGGGATTTTCCTCCTTATATACAAATTGGGGTCTAGCTGAAAAATCTACATGAGTAACTGCCTTAATTTTTTCCCACTTTTCTTTCTTAACAGGTACTACATAAAGCATAAACCTAAAAGGATGCTGCTCCTTTTCTTTTTCAGTTATTTCAAACCAATCTTCAGCATGCTCTATAAGCACTGAAGGTGCAAAAGGCCTATAAGGTTCTCTAAATTTAATTTTTGTATTAACAATATCTTTCATCTCCTTTATTCTCGGATCCGCAAGAATTGACCTATTGCCAAGCGCTCTTGGACCCCACTCAAACTTTCCATGAAACCATCCTATCACTTTCCCATTTAAAAGCTCCTCAACTACCTTTTCGATCAACCTGTCTTCATCCTCATAATAAACTGCAATATCTTTTATGTTATTCTTTGACAAAAAAAGATTTATTTCCTCTGCTGAGTAACTTTTTCCAAAGGAAGCATTTTTCATAACAAAGTTTCTTTTTGAACCAAGCATCATATGTTCAACACAAAGTGCTGCTCCTAAAGCCCCTCCAGCATCTCCAGCTGCAGGCTGAATAAACACCTCCTCAAAGGGAAGACTTTTATAAATCTTCCAATTGGCCACTGAATTTAGAGCAACTCCACCTCCCAAACATAGGTATTTAAGATTTGTCATTCTATAGGCTTCTTTTGCCAAGTTTATAAGAGCCTCCTCCAAGACACTTTGAATTGATGCTGCAATGTTTGCGTAATTCTCCTGTTCCATTGCCATTTTCTCATATTCAAATTTATCCGGCTTTTCACCAAAGTAACTCGGCCAACCAGTTTCACGAGTAAAAAACTTAGACGCTGGATTGCGAGGTTTGCCAAATAACTTTAAAAACTTTTCTGAATAAGTTCTGTCAAGGGATTTATGAAAGGAAAAATAATCAAGATTTAAACTAAAAGAGCCATCATCATAAAGATTTATAAGTTTTTTCACCTCCTCAACATGCTTAGGATAACCGTAAGGAGCCATTCCCATAACCTTATACTCACCTTCATTTACTTCAAATCCTAAAAAAGCTGTAAAGGTTGAGTAAAGTAAACCCAGTGAGTGGGGAAAATAAATTTCCTTAATCATTTCAATGTTATTTCCACGCCCAACACTTATTGCTGTTGTAGTCCACTCACCCACCCCGTCTACTGTGAGAATAACAGCCTCCTCAAAAGGAGAAGGGAAAAAAGCAGAAGAAGCATGAGACAAGTGGTGTGAACAAAAGAGTACCTTTTTTGGTGATATCTTTAATTTGTTACATATAATCTCTCTTATCCAGAGCTTTTCTCCTAAAAGATTTCTCATTGAAGCAGCAAAAACAAAGGGATGAAAGGGAAAATTTAAAAATTGAGTCTTAATAACTCTTTCAAACTTTAAAAAGGGTTTTTCGTAAAAGACAACATAATCAAGATCTTTACTTAAAAGCCCAGCCTCTTTTAATACAAATTCAATGGACTTTTCAGGGAAACTTGCATCTCCTTTTTTTCTTGAGAAACGTTCTTCCTGAGCTAGGGCAACTGGTACCCCATCTATGGTTAAAGCTGCAGCTGAATCATGATAAAAAAAAGAAAGACCAAGAATTTTTGCCATTTTTAATATCCCTCACTTTCAAAATCTTTTAAACTATAACCAATTCTTTTACTCTTGAGCCACATAGAACTTTCCCTTTTAAATTTAAGATTTGATAGTAAACGATAAAATATCGCAATTATACCAAAAATTGAGTAATAAAAAATTAAAAGAAAAAATATTGTAATTGCTTCTAAGAGAATTACAAATATATCTTTTAAAATCTTAAAAAAGATACTAAAAATTTTTTTCATTAGTAAGTTCTAAAATAAAGTGTATATAAAAGGACCAAGTGGGCTTGATTGTAAGAAAATAACAAAGAAGAAGAAAATAAGTAATACTAAAACAATTGGAATTAACCACCACATTTTATTTCTCCACAAAAAAAACAAAAGATCCCTTGCTATTTTAAATCGAATAGAAAAAGACCAGAAGAAGTTATAAAAATTTTGAAAAAAATTTTTCATATGCTTATTTTAAAAAAAGAGAATCTATAATTTCCAATACTTTTGCTGTTACAAGTTTATGCCCCTTTTCTGTAAAGTGACTATCCCATTTTCTATAAGATCTTTCCTTACCATCTAAGATCTCTTTTAAGTCTATCACGTTTATCCCCTTATTTTTAAGTAAATCAAAAAGTCTCTCTCTTAAAATTCTCTGAGGTTTAAAATCTTCTTCAGTTATAAATGCCTTAAAATATTCCCTATAAGAAGGATCCACATCTATAGCAAAGGGAATTAAAAAAACATATAGAACTATATTTTTTTTCTTTAACTCCTCATCCATTTTTAAAATCCAACTTGCTGTTGCTTCTAACATTTTAATATCAACTTTCGTATCAGTTTTATCTTTCTTTTCTTTCTTTAAGGCATATTTTATCAAGCTTTCAACCCACTTTCCGCTTAAGTACTCCTGATCCTCCTTTTTTTCATTTAGCTCATCCCACATCCTTTTTCCCCCTTTACGTAAAATTTTCTCTATTTTTTCCGGAGAAATACTTGGAAGATAGTGTTTACTCATATACTCTGAAAGTAACTTTATACCATCTTCATAGGGTAATCCTGCAATACTTTTTAAATACTCAAATTCATCTTTTACTCTTTTTGCTTTTGAAATAAAAATGGGGAATTGAGTTCTGTTTATAACTAGCCAAGTAAAACGCGGCATTAACTTTCCAAGTGCTGAAGGCAATGGATGTTCAGCTATAAGCGGAATAGGTTTATTACCGTAACCTACTTTAACAAAATCATTCTGAGAAGCAAAAAATAAAAAGACTGCATCAGGAGACATTTTAAGTCCTATCTCTTTTAACCTATAAAAGTAATGTCTAATATCAGTGTTACTAACACCCAAATTTATACATTCAATAAAATCAATACCTCGATTTAGTAGAGATTCTTCACAATATCCTGAAAGAGTATTTTTACAAAAGATACCCTCTAGAAATGAATCTCCTAAAAAAATGATTCTTTTTTTTCCAGGGGGTTTTAAAATCTCTCTTTCCTTATCTCTTAGACCAAAGGAGTTAAAATTTCCTCCTATTCTTTGAGCCCACTCTTTTGTAACTATGATTGGCCTTAGTTTATAGTAAGGCCAAGGTGGAACATAAAAGGAACCTAAAAACTCAAGTATTAATCCAGAAAAAAAGATAAGTAAAATTGTATATAAGTGTAAAAACAAGAAGGACTTTGTATAGAGTCTATTTTTTAATATTAATCTGAGGGAAAAAAGGGTAAAGAAAAGGAAAAGACAGAAAATAGAGAAAATTATTAAAGTAGCTAAAACTACCCATAATTTATGGAAAAAGCCATACAGAGCTGGATTAAATCTTTCTTCTGCAGTAATATACCAGTAACCTACAAGAAGAGAAAAAATTGAAAATATTAATGAAAGGGCGTATAGTTTTTTTATTTCTTTTATTAAAAAAAGGGAGATTAAATAATTTAAAATTATAAGCATTATTCCTGAAATAAAAAGAAGTGGCTGAACTGGTTCAAATCCTGAGGGTTTTAGATTTAAAAAAGTTATACTAAGGGATGTAATAATTAAAAAAATACTTAAAATTAAAAGAAAGATTCTTAAAAACCACATAGCTAAATTAATGTGTCTCAACTTTTATAATAATACAAATCTGACTTTTTTTCAAATTAGTTTTACTGACTTATAATTAAAGATTTAAAATGAAGAAAAAATTTACAAGGGGTGAATCTTTCTTAGATAACTTTCTTGCAATTTTAAGATCAAAAAAGGCTGACTCTTTAATACCGGATGATAAAAGAAAAGGGACTATACTTGATATTGGTTGTGGACTTTTTCCCTATTTTTTAACTAAAACTAAATTTAAAACAAAAGTAGGTGTTGATAAAATAAAGATAGAAAATGTTGAGGGAATAAAGATTATAAATATAAACATCGAGAAAATTAATTATCTTCCATTTAAGGATGAAACCTTTGATGTTGTTACCTCCTTGGCAGTTTTTGAACACATAGAAAGAGCAAAGATTTTAAAAATTTTTAAAGAAATAAAAAGAATATTAAAAAAGGGAGGATTTTTGATTTTAACAACACCAAATTATTTTTCTGACTTTTTACTTAAAGCTATGGCGAAATTAAGAATTGTAAGCCATGAGGAGATATTAGAACATAAAAAACTATTTAAAAAAAAAGAGTTAATAGAACTTCTTGTAAGGGCAGGTTTTGAAAGAAAAAACATTGAAGCAGGCTACTTTGAATTGGGATTTAATATATACGTAAGGGCGAAAAAGTAAGTTTGATTTTTTTATAAACTTAATTTATAATAATCTATAATTTTAAAAAGGCGGGTGTAGCTCAGGTGGTAGAGCTCCAGCTTCCCAAGCTGGATGTCGCGGGTTCGAGTCCCGTCACCCGCTTTTAAACAATTTTTATATCTAAAATTTTTTTTCACCATAGAACAAAGCTTGGCCAGCTTATAAGAGTGCCATTTAAATTAATTCCACCAAAAACTAAAGTAAGAATTCTATCAGGACCAATAAAGAATTCAAAAATTATTTATGGTTCAGGTCTTATTTCCCAATGGCTTGGAATTTACGAAAAAGAAATCATTAAGAAAATAATAAAAGAATTAAAACCTAACAAAATATACTACGACATAGGTGCTCACGTAGGTTACTACACCATTTTATTTTCTAAATTTGCAAAACTTGTATACTCCTTTGAACCTGAACCAACTAACTTTTACTTTTTAAAAGAAAATTTAAAATTAAACAGAATTAAAAACGTTAAAATCTTAAATATAGCAATTTATTCTGAAAACAGAGAGTTTAATTTTGACATTAAAGATGACAGAACAGAGGGCAAAATTAAAGATAACGGAATCTTAAAAGTTTGTGCTTTCACTATTGACTATCTTTGCCTGATGAAAAATTTATACTTTCCAGATTTGATGAAAATAGATGTTGAGGGCGCGGAACTCGAGGTATTAAAGGGAGCAATAAAAATTTTAAACCTTAAAAAGCCAAAAATTTTAATAAGTTTTCACAGTGAAGATTTAAAGAAAGATACTATTCTTTTTCTTTCTAATATAGGTTATAATGTAAAAAAAATCAAAGAAGATATTTTCTTATTCAAATGAGGGTTCTTTATTTTCTAAAATCGAAGTCAAGGGGCGGACTTGAGATTTACTTTCTTAAAACTGCGCAAAAACTGAAAGAAAAAAATATCGATGTCCATCTTTTTTTCCCTAAATCATCAAGTCTTTTCACAAATTTAAAAGTTTTAAAATTAAGAGAAACACTTTTTAAAAGTTGGGACATAGTTCATTTTTTCAAATCTTCAGATCTTGTATACTCTCTTTTATTGAAAGCAAAAAAATTTTTTCATACAAACATGATGGGACTCTCTGTTTCAAAAAAAGATTTATACCACAAAATTTTATATAGTAAGATTGATAAGATTTTTGCAATTTCAGAGGCAGTTAAAAGGGAACTATGTGAAAATTTACCTGTAAATGAAGACAAAGTAATTTTGATTTATCCAGGAATAGATACAGAATTTTTTAAGAAAGACAAGAATTTGAGAAAGCAATTTAGAAACAAGTTTAAAATAAAAGAAGAAGATATAGTAATATCAAATACTTCAAGAATAGAGGAAAAAAAGGGACAAAGAGAATTATTGATAGTTTTCAACGAATTATCTAAAAAGTTTGATAATATAAAGCTTTTTTTTCAAGGTCACGCTGAGGATAAAAAATATTTCAATGATTTAAAAAAAATCGCAGGAGAAAATGTTTTTTTTCTTAAGTTTAGTGAGGATATAAGGCCTCTTCTTTTCGCCTCAGACATTTACGTTTTTCCTTCTCATGGTGAGGCACTCGGTTTTTCTTTAATTGAGGCAATGAGCTCAGAACTAGCATGTGTTGCTTTTAGCGAAAGAGCAATCCCCGAAATAATAGAAGATGGAATATCAGGTTTTTTAGTTAAAAATAAAAATCTACTAGATTTGAAAAATAAAATTGAAATTCTTATTAAAAATAAAGATTTAAGATTAGAAATGGGAAAAAGGGCAAGAAAAGTGGTTATTGAAAAGTTCAATTTTGAAAATTATATAAACAAACTTTTGTCGTTTTATTCTTTATAAGCGTAAATTAATATATTCGCATCTCCCTTTAAATTTTCTAAGAGGCTTTTTTTATCATAATTTTTTATCTCAAACAGAATCTCTTTTATCAATTCTTCTCTATTTTTAAAAGCCCCCCTCAGTAATATTTTAAACTTGTCAAAGAGTGTGTTGACTTTAAAGAGATATAAAAGATTTCTAAATCTCTCCTTAAAAATATCTATTCTTCCTGAACCGTAATAAAAATAATTAAGGATAGAAAAATTATAAGCTCTAAGAAGATGAGTAAGAGAATTTAAACTGTAAAGTCTTATATGATAAGGATTAAAACCTATAAATTTTTCTTTATAAATCTCTATATCGCGTGATTCAGAGTTAGGGGTATCTATTACTAATTTAGTGCCTTTTTTAGATATAAGAGACAAAGAATTCATAAAGGAGTGGGGATCCTTAATATGCTCAATTAAATCAATTAAAAGGATAAGATCGTACCTTTCATCAGTTAGTTTTGCATATTCTTCAAGAGTTCCATTGAAAACCTCAACATTAAATTTTCTTTGGGCATAAAGACAAGCCTCTTTCGATATTTCCACTCCCTTAGCAGAATAACCCATTTGTTTAAGAATATATAGAAGATAACCTCTACCCGAACCTATTTCAATAATTTTTGAATTAGGGGATAACTCGAGATTTGAAAAAACTCTTTTATATTGAAGAGAGACTCTTTTTAATTCAGAAATTTCATCTCTTAAAAAAAAGTAATAGCTTTTACCGTATAGTCTTTTTAAATCCCTATTGCTGTATGTTGGAAAATTAAAAAGAAGTGAGCAATCTTTGCACTTATAAATATAGAATAAAGATTTAACGGTAAAAAACTTAATTTTAATAAAAAGGGCCGAATTTTGAGAAAAACACACTGGACATTTTATTTGCATGACAAAAGTATTATTTCTCATTTATAATTTTATGATGATTTTGAAAATAATTATAACCTATTACATATGGGCGCAGAGCAGCTGGGAGGGGGGAGCTAATCAGTTCTACTTTTATGATACAACTAAATACTTAAATATAGAAAACTTAGATCCGTATAAGCCCCGCGGCAGTTTATCTCTCAGCTATAAAGGTTTTCTTCAAATTTTTCAATTAGACACCTCTTCCCTCTCAAGAGTTACAAAAATAAAAGAAATTGATAACGTTTACTATTTTTTAAAGTCTTATCCTACAGCGAAGATCTTTTTTAGCCTTGACCTTGTAAATCTTCAGAGTTTTCCAGATTTTCCCTATCCTCAATACTTTCTAGTTGAATCTGTCCATGATATATTAAAAAAGGGTAATTTTTTTATTGTCTGCGGAAAAAAATACTGGGCTGAGGTTGGATTTATCTACAAGTTTGATAGAAATCAAAACAGTTGGTTATGGCCTCCCTTACAGATTGGTGGTGTTCAAAACATTTATGGTTTTATCGACAACTTTCCACCTACTTACATAACTGCCTTCTCAAAAGGGACCTATCAATTAATAAAATCAAATGACCTTTTTTCTACCTTTTCAACCTTTCAAATCTCCCCTGGCTTAGCAGCTGAAAAAATTGTTCTTGCACCTGACAATTCTATTCAAGATACACTCCTTGTTGGTATATTTTTCCTGAGTGGACTCAGAAATATATATTATTCAGATTACAATCCTCCTGAAGGAAGTTGGTATAATTATTATCCTACTTGGAAATCCTTTGAAGCTGGTGAAATCACCTATAGACCAAATCCAGATTATGTTTATATACCTATCAGTAAGGCTGAAAGTAGCTTAATTAGACTTTTTAACGTAAGAACAAAAACTATTGATACAACTATATATATTGATAATTCTGCTAGTTTTAAAGGTTTAACTCTTGGTGTAGATAAAAATCTTTATGCAGCAACCATTAATAAGATTTATAGGAGCCATGATGGTAAAAAATTTGAAGTTTTAGGTTCTGTTCCAAAAGCTTTTACAATACTTCAAACATCTGATTATGAACTTCTCATCGGAACAACTAATCCTGCAAAAATTTTCAAATCCTTTTACTCTGACTCAGGAGTTATAGAATCTTCAATCTTTATTTCTCGCGACAAAAAAGAGGGTAAAACATTGTTTAAAAGAATATACATAGAGGGTGAGAATATAAATTACGTGAAAATACAAATAAGAGGGGATACTCTAGATTCACTTAAGTCGGCAAGCCCGTGGGATCACATTCCTTATCTTCAAAGTGGCGATACAATTACACACCTTAATCCTAAATTTATTTATTTTCAGTACAGAATAAAGATGTATAAAACAGAAAATAATAAGACACCAATTGTTGATAAGATTTACTTTGTCTATGATCTTGATACTACAGGCCCCTACATACTAAGCTCTTATATAAGTGATGGAAACTTTTCACAAGATGGGGTTGATTTTGACGATAGACTCGTAATAGTTTTCAGTGAAGAAACTAATACACCCCGTATTAGCCTATCTGGAATTGATACATTGTTTTATATTTCTGGCGGAAAAACACTAGTTGGGAGCGATTCAATAAGATGGAAAAGTTCTGATACTTTAGAAGTTTTTATATATAATTCTCTTGCACCACCGCAAAATGGTGATACCATAAAAATTTTAAAGAGATTTATAAGTGATGAGTGGGGCAATAAAAGGCTTTCTTTCGCGGTGATTAATGGCTCCTATGACGACTTTGTTCCACCTAAGCTAAAAAAAGTCTTACTCTCGGATGGAACCTTTCATAGTGACGGTGTTGAAAATGGGGACAGTGTAATAATGATTTTTTCGGAGAAAACAAACACACCTTATATTCCACCTGAATCCCTTGATTTTTGGTTTCCTTTAAAGAATAGATCTTGGCTAGGTGAGGGTTACAGTTTAGAAACAACTTGGAAATCTCAAGAAGTTTTTGTAGTTTTATTCTCAGGTGAAGGCAGAGAGCCTATTTTGAAAGATGACTCTATCTCAGTTTCAAATAGAAATAAAATTGAAGATCTTGCAGGGAACAGAATAATGCCACAGAAGATAAAAACTGAAGGTTCTTTAGATAAACAAAGACCTAAAATTTATTCTTCAATTTTTTATGACTTTATACCATACTCTACTAATCCAAATTCTAATTTTGACCACACTTTGATTAGGTTTACAGAACCTATTTATCTTTTGGGAGATGTTAACAGCTCCAACATTAATTCAGTTTTCAAATTATCCTTTAATCACTCTTGGTTAAGTGGAAATGGTGAAATCTTAAGAAGTGAACTCTTAAATGACACAATTTTCTTAATCCAATTTTCAACATCTGGAGGAAACCCAACAGTTTCAGAGGGAGATACGATCACACCTGATACACTCTTTTTTGTAGATAGAAATAAAAACAGAATAACAGGAAAATCAATTTTAGAAAGATATCAAAAACTCAATGAATCTCTTAAAGAACCTAATTTTGTTTTCAGTGCGATTGGTAACAACTTGGTCATCATCTCACGCTATGACTTTAAGTTAAAGCTTTATGATTTAGGAGGAAGAAAGGTTTTAGAAAAGAATTATAAAAGCGGACTGAATAAACTAAGTTTTAATTTCACTCCAGGACAATACTTTTTAAGTATAGAAAGGAACAATAAGGAAATTTTAAAGAAAAAGATTTTTTTAATAGAAAAAAATTTGTTAATAGATGAAAGATAAGGTAACAATAAAAATTCCAAGACCCTTATACAACAAACTAAAAAAAATAATTGAAGGAACAGGATTTTCAAGTGTTAACGAATTTATTGTTTATATTTTAAGAGACTTGGCCTCCGCAAAAGAGGAATACCGAGAAGATTTCTCTAAAGATGAAATTAACAAAATAAAGGAAAAACTCAAAAAATTGGGATATTTATAAAAATTTCATATTGACAGTTAGGCTACAATTGGAGTATAATTAGAGTATGAATGTATTAATTTTAATTTTAAGTTCTTTCTTTTTTGAATTTATTGACAGTGCAATAGGTATGGGATACGGGACATCCTTAACGCCTTTTTTAATTTTACTTGGTTTTTCACCTAAGGTTATTGTTCCCTGTATTCTTTTCTCTGAGTTTGTGACAGGAATCTTAGCAGGTTTATTTCATCATATATTTGGTAATGTAAAATTTGATTTTAGGAAAGATGAAGCTGTTTTAAAGAGGCTTTCTGGACTGGGTTATATTCCAAAGTCAGAAGATGCTAAAGTAAGCTATTTTCTTACCATATTTGGTGTTATAGGGGCTATAATTTCTTCTTCAATTTCTATTAATTTACCTAAAGAAATTGTAACTCTTTATATTGCAATAATGGTGACAGCAATAGGAGTATACATTATTATTAACTTAAACAGAAATATAACTTTCAATTGGAAAACCTTCATTTTCATTTCTCTTTTAAGTGGCTTTAATAAAGGGATATCAGCAGGTGGTTATGGTCCTCTTGTTACTGGAGGTCAAATTATTTCTGGCCGAAACGTAAAAAGTTCAATAGGAACCACTTCTTTTGCAGAAGGTTTTATATCCCTTGTATCTTTTTCCATTTATACCATAATGGGCAAAAATATAAATTTTAAACTAATAATTCCTTTACTTATTGGTAGCCTTTTATCTGTTCCCTTCTCAGCTTTATTTGTGAAAAAGGCACCTGAAAAGGAACTAAAACTTGCAACAGGTTTAATTATAGTTATTCTTGGGTTATCAAACATTTTTAAACTCTTTTAAATTTTTTTATAATTTCTTAATGAAGAACAAAATTTCAATACTTGTGATTGCTTTTTTTGCTTCTTTTATGACACCCTTTATGAACTCAAGCATAAATGTCCTTTTACCTGATATGGGTAAAAATTTAAATTTATCGGCAAAAACTTTATCATGGATAGCTACATCTCATCTTCTCTCACTTTCCATATTTCTTTTGCCCTTTGGTAAAATAGGTGATATTTACGGAAAAAGAAGAATCTTTTTATTAGGACTTTTAACTCATTCACTATCTTCTTTTTTAATTTCTATCTCCTCTATACCTTTTTTAATCATATTTTTTAGATTGATTCAAGGAATCGGTTCAGCTATGGTTTTCGGTATGGGTCTTTCAATTTTAACAGAAATATTTCCTCCTTCTGAAAGGGGTAAAGCATTTGGTATAAACTCTGCCTCTATATATACTGGACTTTCTTTAGGTCCTTTACTTGGCGGAATATTAACAAAAGAATTTGGATGGAGAAGTCTCTTTGTTTTTAATTCAATTTTTTCATTAATATCAGTCCTGTTTCTTTTATTCTCTTTAAAGAAAGAATTTGAGACTATTAGAAACGAAAAATTTGATTTTCTTAGTTTTTTAATATACGGCCTTTCACTAGCAACCCTTGTGTATGGATTCACTGTAATCAATCAGAGCCATGGACTCCTATACTTTCTAGCTGGAGTCCTTATTTTAATTTTTTTTATAAATTTTGAAGCAAAAAGAAGTTCACCATTACTTGAAATCAACTTATTTAAAAAAAATCCTACTTTTTTATTTTCAAATCTTGCGACGTTTATAAACTATGCTTCTACATCCGGAGTGAGTTTACTTTTAAGTCTTTATCTCCAATACATAAAAGGTATAAATCCAAGAGAAACAGGAATAATCCTTTTATCTCAACCAATTGTTATGGCACTAATTTCTCCCCTTGCCGGAAGAATATCAGATAAGATTAGTCCTGGTTTTGTTGCTTCTTTCGGCATGTTTATCACTTTTATATCCTTATCACTTTTTACATCACTTGAGAACTCAACAGAAACTGTGTTTATCTTACTTAACCTTATTCTTATGGGTTTAGGTATAGGCACATTTGCTCCCCCAAATATTAAATGTGTGATGAGTTCAGTTGACAAAAGATTTTACGGGGTATCTGCCTCTATGGTCGCAACAATGAGAGTTTTAGGACACCTCTTTAGCGTAGCAATAGTAACTCTTATTCTTAGCTATTTTTTAGAGGGGAAAAATATAAACAACACTAATTTAAACTTACTTTTAAAAGGAACTAAAACATCTCTTTTATTATTTTCGGTTCTTTCTCTTTTAGGTATTTTCGTTTCTTTAAAAAGAAAATAACTTTTAATCCAGTAACCCTTTACTTTTGTACTTTTTCAAATATTTTTTAAAAAGTAGAGTTTGTTTGTTTTCAAGATCAATCTTTTTCCCCTGAATAAAGGCGTAGTGGACATTTGTTCTTATATCAAGGGGATTTCCATCTGTAACAACTAGTGTAGCATCCTTTCCTTTTTCTATTGAACCTACCCTATCGGATATACCGAGAATTTCAGCAGCATAAAGCGTTATAGATTTAATACCTTCCTCAATAGGTAAACCAAAGGCACAGGCAGTAGCTACTTTGTAGAGAAGATTCCTGGCATTTGGAGCCGCATAGGGACTTGATGAGTTAGCTATACAAAACTTAACTCCACTTTTATAGAGCCTATAAGGCAAAAGGTACGGTTCATCGTAACCCTCATCCTCTCTAAACGGATTTATATGGATACCTGTTATTACCACAGGAATATTTCTCCTTTTAAGCTCCTCAGAAAATCTCCAGGCATCATAGCCTCCCACAATTACAACCTTTATTTCCGGGAATTTTGTGAAAAAATCCAAAACATCTCTGATCTGAAAGTATTCATCAGCATAAACAAATAAGGGCACTTCGCCTTTTAAAAGTGGAATCATTGACTCAAATTTCTCATCACTTTCATATAATTTATTCGAATTTTTAAGTTTTAAATACCCATAGGAATCTTCAAGGAATTCTCTTATTTTTTTCAAATTACTTTCATATTCTTTTTCAAGTTCTTCCTCAGATTTAACTCTCAAGTAGAACCTCTGAGTAAACTCTCTCTTTGAGGGCCACTTAAGGTAAATTCCGGAGTTATACTTTAAAACCATATCTTCTACACTCCATCCATCAAGCATAATAACGGAAGAAGTTCCTGTAATAAGGCCTCCCTGTGGGACTACATTAGCAATTAGAATTCCATTTGATCTTGTAACAGGAATAAGTTCACTGTCAGGGTTAATAGCTACTAAGGCCTTTGCGTTTGGGTTAAAATCTCCAACTTCAGCATAGTCAAGAGTTGCCTCAACAGATGAAATTTCTATGAGCCCTAATATTGAGTTGGCATCAATAAAACCAGGATATACATGCTTTCCCTTTAAATCTATAACAGAGACATTCTCAGGAATCTTTATATCTTTACCTACTTCAATTATTTTTCCATCTTTAACCAAAATAGAACCATCAAGTATATCACCATTTTTTATCGTGTGAATTACACCATTAACAAGGGCAAGATACCCCCTTTGCTCCTCAGATGGTATCTGCAAATTTGCATATAAAGTTAAAAAAACTAAAGCACTAATATAAAACTTTTTCATTTGTAATCTCCTTTTGGCTTTGTTTTAAGTTTTTTATTTAAGTATTGATTTACAAGTTCAAGCTTTAAACTATCATCTCTTTCCCTAAGTTTAAGATCTAAATCTCTATCAAAAAATTTTCTTCCCTCAATATAAACTTCAAGAACTTTACTAAGGGGTGAAAGGGGGTCTCCATCCCATATCACAAAGTCTGCTTCTTTATCTTCTTCAAGTGAACCAACGTATTTATCTATACCCAGCTGCTTAGCTGGATTAATTGTTATAAGTTTTATAGCTTCTTCAGGGGAAAGTCCGCCATATTTTATTATTTTTGCTGCCTCAGTATTTAACCTTCTTGCAACTTCTGGAAAATCTGAGTGCAACGAAGTAAGAACACCCACTTTAGTCATCAAATAGGCCCCGTAAGGTATCGCATCGTATACCTCAAACTTATAAGCCCACCAATCAGAAAAGGTTGTAACCTTAAAATCAGCCTCCTTAATCTTTTCTGCTATCTTATAACCCTCAAGGGTGTGCTGAAAACATACATTTTTAATATTAAACTCCTTACAAAGATCTATAAACATTAAAATTTCATCTTGTCTATAAGCATGAACCCAAGCAAATCTCTCATTTTTAATAACTTCAAGTATAGCCTCCTTTTCAAGATCTTTCCTTATAGGTTCTTTAGAGATTTTTAGTTTTTTCTCATAATCAATTGCAGCAAGAAAATTATCTCTTATAATCTCTCTTACACCCATTCTTGTTTTAGGATATCTTCCTTTCTCTCCGAAACCAGGGTGTTTAGGATTTTCACCTAAGGCAAATTTTAAAATTGGTTTTGCTTTTTTATACAAAAGATCGTAAGGGTTTTTAACGCCCCATTTTAATTTAATTACTGCACACTGTCCTCCAATAGGATTTGCAGATCCATGTAAAGTAGCTACTGTTGTGACTCCACCTGATAAGAGCCTATATATGTTAATATCGTATGGATCTAAAACATCACTAACTCTTACCTCAGAACTTATTACGTCTCCTGTTTCATTTACATCTCCAGTAACAGCAATATGAGTGTGGGGATCAATAATTCCTGGTGTTATGTGTTTACCTCTTGCATCTATGATTAAAGCACCAGGCGGTGGCTTTATTTCTTTCGCAATTTTTTTAATTAAACCCCTTTCTATTAAGATATCATGATCATGAAGGATTCCCCTTTCACTTGCAGTCCACAGTACTCCTCCTTTCACTAAGATATAGTTATGCATCTTAGGTAACTCAGGATAACCAAATGCTGAAGGCGGGAAAAAAGGTAAAGGTTCAATTTTAAATCTTTCCACATATTCATCCTTTTTTTCTTCCTTGAAATCTTCTTCTTTTAAACTTAGAGAATAGACAAAACTTTGACCGTTTGGTAAGGTACCATGTCCAGTTATACTGCGATCCTTAACTTCACCAGTTAAATTCAAAAAGCCTTCATAACCCAATTCTTTACCATGAAAGACAAAAGTCACATGGTTTAAATAAAGCTTTATCTTATCAATATTTATTTTTTTATCGTTAATAAGTAATGCGCCTGTGTATCTTTCATCTTTACCCTTTAATTCAAAAATCCCCTTAATCTCTTTACCTTCAACATTCGCTGAAAATTCCCATTTTCCCTCTAAGTCAGGATACTCTCTTTTTAAAACAATCCTTTTACCATCAATAAACACCTCATAAATTTTACCTTTTTTAAAAATATTTCCGTCAGAAACAAAAAGGTGAGCGAGTTTTCCCTTTTCTATTGATCCAACCTTATCAAAGACTCCCATAAGTTTAGCGGGCATTTCTGTAAGTGCCTTTAAAGCATAATTCTCTGGAAAGCCCCGTGCTACTATATATCTTAAATTCTCCATAAACTTGGACGCGCTCTCTAATCCATAAGTAGTAAAGGCAAAATCAATTTTATTTTCATAGAGTAAAAAGGGATTGTAATAACTATACTTATAGTGTAAAAGTTTACTTAGAGGAACATTTATGGCTTCTTCTGGTGTCTCAAATCTTAGGTCTTCTACAAACTTTAAAGGCAATATTATGGGATTTTTAAAAGATTTTAGAAGTTCAATTTGTCTATACTCGTATCCTGAACCTAAAACTGTAAAATCAAGATTAAACTCATCTGCTATACTTTTAGATCTATAGAGAAAAAGATCATCAGTTGTTTCAAATATAACCTTTATTTTTCTATCAAGTAGATCCTCTAAATCTTTGAGATTTTCTACAAATTCAGGCTTTTTGACTCTTTTATTTTTTTGATAATAACTCCAGATCTCTTTATGCCATTTTACATCGTAGAGAACTTGTCTTATCAGAGCAATTACTCCCATTAGAGAGGTAGGATAATCTTCTGAGGAGACTTTATCATCAAAACTTATATGTTCAAAAATATTCTTTTTTAAAAGGGTTAGGCTAGGTTTTTCGTTTAAAAGAGAAAAAAGAGCGCTTTTGCCCTTAAAAATTCCCTTTTCAGGTACAAGGAGAATCAGAGTAAAACCATTTGAAATGTAGCTTTTAATTAATTTCTCATCTGGCGAATAAAAATCTGCCATATCTAAATGGGGATTCACATTTTTATTCCAATAGTAGGTTCCTGCTTCTATTTTCTCATCTTTTGACGATCCAGGATGATAAGAAACAGCTTGTGTACCTTTATCCCTTGTCTCTTTTTTATATACAAAGTAAGGCTCAATAAAACCTGGATAAATCCACTTGCCCTTTAAATCAATTATTTGTGCATCATTGGGAATTTTTATATCTTTTCCAACATCCTCAATAATACCATCTCTTATGACCACCTTACCATTTTCAATAACAAAATCTGAATTAACAAATATTTTTGCGTTAATAAGAGCATAAACTCTTGGAGGATTCTCTCTTAAACCGAAAGTTGGGCCAATTTGAGTTAAAAGCAAAATAAGGACACTTTTTATCATCTTAATTCTCCTTTTATATAGTGTTTTAAATTTTTCTCACGTACTCTTCAATCTCACTTATAAGCTCTTCCTCTGCTCTTTCGATATCCACTATTTTTTTAAAATTACCCTTAACGTAAATTGCTGCCTTTTTTTCACCAATTCCAGGTAGTGAGAGCCCTATATCAGCAAATCTTGATTCTCCAGGCCCATTTACAACACATCCCATAACAGCTACTTTTAAATTTTTAAACCTTTCATCCGTAAGAGACCTTTCCTCTAAATAAGAGGCAATATTTTGAGCAATTTCCCTAAAAAGGTAAGATTTTGTTCTTCCACAACCTGGACAGGAACTTACCTCAGCTTTAAAAACTCTAAGACCTAAAGATTGCAATATTTCTTTTGCTACTTCAACTTCTTTTGTTCTTTTTTCTCCTACAGATGGGGTTAAAGATACTCTTATAGTGTCCCCGATTCCCTGTAAAAGTAGAGCACCGATTCCAATTGAAGATGCCACAATACCTTTTAGGCTGCTGCCAGCTTCGGTTAAACCAAGGTGCAAGGCAAACTTTACTTTTTTTGCAAGTTCTTTATAAACGTAAATAAGTTCATTTACTTCTGATACCTTACAAGATAAAACAATTTTATTTTCTTTAAGTCCGAGTTCCAATGCTTTATTAGCAGAAATAATAGTAGATTCAACGGCTGTATCAAGTAGTACTTTTTTAAAATCGTAGGGGCTCTTTCTTTTTGAGTTAATTTCCATATTTTTTGTCAAAAGGGACCTATCAATTGATCCCCAATTTACACCTATTCTAACAGGTTTATCGTAATCTATTGCTATTTTTATCATTTCCTTAAAGTTTTCCTCCTTCAGTGTTGTGCCCGGATTTATACGGTATTTATCTAGCAATTCAGCAGTTTTTTTATATTTTCTTAAAAGAATATGGCCATTAAAGTGAAAATCACCAATAATAGGATTTTGAAAGCCCTTGTCTCTAAATATTTTTATTATTTCTGGTACTGATGCAGCAGCACTTTCATCATTTACTGTGATCCTGATCATCTCACTTCCACTTTGAGCAAGTTCTATAAGTTGATTCACAGTACTTTCAATGTCAGAAGTCCTTGTATCTGTCATGGATTGAATAACGGGCACTCTCCCCCCGCCTATAAAAACGTTTCCGATTTTAACTTCAATTGATTTACGTTTTCTGTTAAAATTACCTTGCATAACTTATAGCTCTAACTTCTCTTATTACAGTAACTTTAATTTGCCCAGGAAACTTAACCTCTTCTTCAATTCTTTTTGCAACAATTTTTGAAAGCTCATAAGCTTCAGCATCTGAAACTTTATCAGACTGAACAATGATTCTTAATTCTCTCCCAGCCTGCAAGGCATAGGCCTTTTCTACTCCCTCAAAAGCTGAGGCTATTTCTTCAAGTTTCTCAACTCTTTTTATATAGGCCTCTACAGACTCTCTTCTTGCTCCTGGTCTTGAACCAGAAATAGCATCAGCTATTGCAACAATAGGTCCGTAAGGTGAGATTGGTTCAACGTCCTCATGATGGGAAGCAATTGCATTAGCTACTATATCGCTTTCTCCATACCTTTTTGCTATTTGAGCTCCTATCAGCGCATGAGGGCCTTCGTAAGAGGGATCTGCAACCTTTCCTATATCATGTAAAAGGGCAGATCTTTTTGCAATTTCAACTTCTAAGCCGAGTTCACCGGCAATCATACCGGCAAGTTGAGCTACTTCTTTTGAATGGAGCAAAAGGTTCTGTCCGAATGAAGATCTAAATTTTAACTTACCAACGAACCTTAAAAGCTCTGGGTGCATACCCCTTAAGCCAAGCTCAAGAATTGTCTCCTCACCTATAATTCTTATATATTCATGAAATTCCTCCTGTGTTCTTTTAACAACCTCCTCGATCCTGGCAGGATGAATTCTACCATCTGCAATTAGTCTCTCAAGTGAAATCCTTGCAATTTCTCTTCTTTCAGGATCAAAGGAAGATAGAATTACGGCACCTGGTGTATCATCAACAATAACCTCTACGCCTGTAAGGGTTTCAAAGGTTCTTATGTTTCTTCCCTCTCTTCCTATAATTCTTCCCTTCATTTCGTCGGATGAAAGTGGAATTACATATACGGATGATTCAGATGAAACTTGAGAGGCAATTCTTTGCATGGCAGTAATGATGATTTTAGAGGCCTCCTTTTGAGCATTTTGTTTTGCCTCTTCTTTTATTCTATATACAAGTTGAGCACTTTCAAGTCTCGCCTCAGCTTCGATTTTTTTAAGAAGTTCCCTTTTTGCCTCATCACGAGTCATACCTGAAATTTCCTCCAATTTCTTTAATTCTTCAGAGAGAATCTGTTCAACCCTTTCTGTCTTAGCTCTGAGTGTTTTCTCTTTTTCAGAGATCTCCCTTTCCCTTATCTTCAATTCTTCTTCTTTTCTCAAGAGGAGTTCAGCCTTTTTTTCAATTTGGTACTCTTTTTCCTGCAATTCTCTTTTAAACTTTTCAAGTTCTCTTCTTGATTTTGCATACTGAGCGTCTACTTTATCTCTTTCTCTTTTTGCTATATCTTCTGCTTCACTTTTTGCCTTAATCAAGATTTCATCAGCCTCTTTTTTTGCTCTTTCTATTATAGATCTTGCCTCTTCTTTTTTTCTTTTAAGTAACGTTTCTATAACTTTTTTTGATATAAAATAACCGACAAAAAGACCTATCAAAAATGAAGGAAGTATATATATCATACTCTTCATATTCATCCTCCTTTTTTAAATTTGTATCTTTTTTCTCTCAGTTCATCTAATTTTATAAGAAGCTCCTTTTCTTTTCCTACCCCTTTTAAAAAAACGATTGGATAGAAATTTTTCATATATTGTTGAAAGATTGCGTTAGGGTTTTCGTGTGGATAAATATAGCCTTTCCCTCTACCTAATAAATGAGCAGAGGGGTAACTTGCATCCCTTAAAAAGGTGGGAAGTTCAGCAATTTTTTCTTCCTTAACTATCTTTCTTGCGTTTCCCATAGAGATAAGTACACTATTTGATTTTGACGTAAGAGAAAGATATATTGTTCCCATGGTAAGGAAAAACTCTCCTTCAGGCATTCCAACTGTTTCAAAGGCATCTTTAAGAGAGTTAATGAGAATAATCGCCTGTGGATCAGCTAAGCCCACATCTTCGCAGGCAAAGATTAACATTCTACGAAATATGAATCTAGGGTCTTCACCTGCTTCTAGCATTCTGAAAAGATAGTATAGAGCAGCATCAGCATCTTGAGCTCTCATTGATTTTATATAGGCTGAAATATAATCGTAGTGTTCATCATGCTTTCTATCATAGCGAAAATATAATTTAAAATTTTCAAGATCAGAATCAGTTATTTCACCTTTACCATTTTTCGCCTCTACAAGCATCTCTAATAAGTTAATAGATCTTCTTGCATCACCCTCTGAATATTTTGCAATTTTAACTATTAATTTTTCATCAATTTTAATTTCAGGATATTCATTTAAAGCTCTTTTAATTATCTTTACTATGTCCTCTTCCTTTAGGGGTTTAAATTCAAATACGTATGTTCTTGATATGAGTGCTTTATCCAATACAAAAAATGGATTAAGTATAAGAGCACCAATAAAAATTATCTTACCCTCTTCAATATATGATAAAAGTATTTCCTGTTGTAACCTATTAAACCTATGAATTTCGTCTATAAAAAGTAAAGCTCTTTTCCCCTTTAATTTAAAAAGCCTCTCAGCCTCCTCTAAGGCTTTCCTAACATCTTTTACACCTATAGTTGAAGCATTTAAATGGTAAAATGGAGAATCTATATATTTAGCTATAAGTCTTGCAAGACTTGTTTTACCAACTCCAGGTGGCCCATAGAAAATAGAGGAGAATAATTTTCCTTTCTCAATTAATTTCCTTAACGGTGCATTCTCTCCAATAATATGCTCTTGTCCAACAAAATCCTCTAAAGTTTTCGGAGCAATACGCAAAGCTAAAGGTAATAACTCTTCCCCTTTTTTCTCTTGAAAAAGCATACTTTTTCTCCTTCAATTTTATACGTTTTCTATTTTTTTAAAAATACTTGATATTTTCATCTGCGTCATTAAAAGTCTTTTTTCACAAAAAAAAAGCTTTTCAGCAAGAGAAAGAAGAGCCATTATACTTATAGTCTCAAAGTCCTGAGAGGATGTTTCTCTCTCACACTCTAAAATTGTATTATTAACAATTTCAACCACACAATTCAAATCTTCTTCATTTAGATCTGTCTCCACCTCATATCTTTTTCCCCTTATAACAACTTCCCTAATTTTCTCCATACCCTGCTTTTTTCCCTATACCCCAGCATCATTCAATTTTTTAACCAAGTTCTCTATTTTGCTTATAACACCGTTTAGCTTCTCCTTCAATTCTGAGTTTTCTTTTTCTAGAGTATCACATCTTTCCCTATATTCCCTGAGCTTTAGTAGTAATTCTTCAATTTTACTTTCAAGCATAAATAAAGTATCATCCATTTTTTCTCCTCCATAGAAATCCTATAAGGAGGGGAATTGAACCCTTTAAGCTAGCTGGCAAACTCTTCTTTTACCCCCTTAATTTAAAACCTATTTTTTTCTCTACATATTCAACAATTTTTTCCACTTCTTTATCTACTTCCCTCTCTGAAAGAGTCTTATCCATACTTCTAAAGAAAACTCTAAAAGTAAAATTTTTCTCTCCCTCCCTTAAGGGTTTTCCTTTGTACACGTCAAAAAGTATAAATCTTTCAATTAATGTTTCATTTTTTAGTTTTTTAAATAACCTTATGATTTCAGAGGCATTGACATCTTCTGGTCCCACAAAGGAAAGATCCCTTGAAAGAGCTGGATAAGTAGGTAAAGACTTAAAAGTTAAATCTTTTTTAAAAGTTAACTTATTAACGCTAAGTTCAGAGTAAACAGCCTCCAGCTTAAGATCGTAAATATCAAGAATTTCTTCTTTTACTTCGCCGATATACCCTATTTTCTCCTCGTTAATGAAAATAGATGCAGAGTAGTTAAAAAATGGGTAACTTTCCTCTATAAAATAAATCTCATCTTCAAAGTGTTCAAGGAACGATTCCAAAATTCCCTTAAGTTCAAAATAAATCTCCACATTACTTTCTTTTATCCAATTATCTTCTACTAAATTTGTTAAAAGTAACCCTATTTTCTCCTCCTCTTCAAAATCCTTGTAGAAAACTTTTCCAATTTCGAATAGTTTTTTAACTTTTTCTCCTCTTCTAACGTTGTTTCTCAAAGAGTTTAGTAGAGATGGAAGAAGTGAGGGTCTTAAAACTCCAAATCTTTCTGAAAGTGGATTTTTAATTTTTAAGACCTTTTCTGAAAATAGCCTTGCCTCCTTTTCATCAATTAATGAAATGGAGACACACTCGAGGAAACCCTCCCCCCTAAAGTAATCTCTTATCCTATCTTGAAATAAATTTCTTTTCCCAACAAAGGAAGAAATACTTTCTGCCTCCGATTCAAAATTTTCATAGCCATAAACTCTTGCTATCTCCTCTATCAGATCTTCCTCTATTTCTATATCTCTCCTAAAGGTTGGTACCACCACCTCAAGCGTATTTTTCTCTAATTTACAACTCATGTAAAGCCTTTCAAGAATTTTCTGGGAAGTATAAAGATCAAACTCATCACCAAGAATTTTTTTCAGTTTATTTTCCTTAAGATAAACTTTTTTAGGTTTTACCACACTTTTAATAACATCGATTTTTCTATAAGGGGTACCTCCTGAAAGGTCCATTACAAGGTCTCTTAGTCTTAGTGCCGCGTACTCCACCATATTAAAATCAGCGCCTCTTTCAAATCTATAAGAGGATTCTGTTTGAATATTAAACTTTTTACTTGTTTTTCTAATGTTTATTTTATCGAAGAAGGCGCTTTCACAGAGTATTTCTTCGGTTTCCTCTGTAACAGCAGAGTTTTCTCCTCCAATTATACCAGCTAATGCAAGAACTTTCTCACTATCTGATATAACCATAACACTTTCATCAAGTTCTCTTGTTTTACCATCAAGACAAAGCAAAGCCTCCCCTTTTCTTGCGTTTCTCACTATAACTTTTTCTTTTATTTTCTTCAAATCAAAAACATGAGTAGGATGCCCAGTTTCAAGCAAAATGTAATTTGAAATATCAACTACCAAATTTATAGATCTAATTCCGCATAGAAATAGCCTATGTTTTATAAGATCTGGGGTCTTTGCCTTTTTTAAATTTTTTATAATTATTCCAACATATCTATCACAACTCACATTTTCTTCAATTTCAATTATAAAATCTATCTCATCTTCTTTAATTTTTTTTATCTCAGGAATTCTTAACTCAAGGTTTAAATAAGATGAAAGATCTCTTGCAATTCCTATAACAGAAAGTAAGTCGGGTCTGTTTGGATAAATTTCAAGATCATAAACAAAATCGTTTAAACCGATTAAATCTTTTGGATCTTTATCTAAATCTACTTTATCGTCAAGAAAAATTACTGTTTCACTTTTATCAGAAAGACCGAGTTCTTCCTCTGATACGATGGTGCCCTCTGATTTTTCACCGGCAATATGTTTCACATCTACTTTAAAATCCTTAAGTAAGGTTCCCGGCGGAGCGTAAATTACTTTCTTTCTCTTTTCCAAAAAAGGAGCACCTGAAACAACTTGATAAACCCCCTTTTTAGTTCTAAGTTTTAAAACAAAAAGCTTATCTCTTTTTTGGTGTCTCTCTACACTTTCTATCTCTGCTACCATTAAATTCTCTTTACCCTTTGATAAATCAATAACTTCTTTAACAGGCATTCCTAATTTATTAAAAATTTCTATAAGATCTGATGGGGGAACTTCTAAGTCTATATAATCTTTTAGCCAGTTATAGGTGACTCTCATACTAATAGATTGAGAATTGTTTTAAAAATCCTCTTACGTTTTCAAAAAAGAGTCTTATATCGGGTATTTTATATTTGACCATAACTAATCTTTCAACGCCTACTCCGAAGGCATAGCCGTTCCATTCTTCTGGATCTATATTACA
Organism: Candidatus Hydrothermales bacterium; assembly: GCA_039630235.1. Lineage (NCBI taxonomy): Bacteria > Pseudomonadati > Caldifarciminota > Caldifarciminia > Caldifarciminales > Caldifarciminales bacterium. The sequence continues at coordinate 72,292 of JBCNVI010000005.1, forward strand.
GTTTTGCAGTACCTTTGGATGAACCATACCGCAACCTGCTATCTCTAAAAACCTTTTTCCCTCTGGTGTTTCCCACAGAATCGAAACCTCTGCAGAGGGCTCTGTGAACGGAAAGTAAGAAGGTTCAAATTTAATTACAAGATCCTTTTTTTCAAAATATTCCTTAAGAAAAAGTTCTAAAGTTCCCTTTAAATTAGAAAAGCTTACACTTTTATTTATATAGAGGCCTTCAACTTGATGAAAAACAGGTGAATGAGAGGCGTCAAAGTTGTCGCGCCTGTATACCCTCCCTGGAGCTATTATTCTTATAGGTGGTTTTTTCTTTAACATTGTCCTTATTTGAATTGGTGAGGTATGAGTTCTAAGGAGAAGAACTTCTTTTTCAAGAAATAAGGTTGCTTGCATATCTCTTGCTGGGTGCCATTTTGGTATGTTAAGGGCTTCAAAGTTATTAAACTCTGACTCTATTTCAGGACCTGTTTCTACTTCAAAGCCAAGGCCAACAAAAATCTCTTCCATTCTTCTTAACTCTTCTCTAAGAACATGAAGGTAGCCTCTTTGCTTTAAAACCCCGGGGAGTGTAGGGTCTATTTCCTTTTTCTTTTTAACTTCAAATGTTTTTTTTCTTATCTCTATTTCACTCTCAAGAAAATTTTTTAACTCATTAAGTGCCTTCCCAACCTCCTTTCTTCTTTCGGGCTCTAACTCTTTTAATTTGTCAAAGAGTTTTTTTATTAAACCTTTTTTTCCTAAATATTTAATTCTTATGTTTTCTAAATCATGAGCGTTTTTAACGTTTTTCAGTTCTATTTCAATTTCTTCCCTGAGTTTTTCAATTTCCATTAGGAGCCATTACGTTTTTAACTATTTCTTTAAAGCTTTCAGGTTCTTTAACTGCGAGGAATGCAAGGATTTTCCTATTAATTAAGACTCCCTTTTTCCTGAGGGCATTAATAAACTCATTATATTTTACGCCGAGAGATCTACAGAAGGCGTTTATTCTTGTTATCCATAGTTTTCTGAATTCTCTCTTTTTTTCTTTGCGATGTCTATAGGAGTATCTGAGGGATTTTAGGACTGCTTCGTTTGCCTTTTTAAAGGTGCTTGATTTTTGGCCGTAGTATCCCTTTGCCATCTTTCTTATTTTTTTATGTCTTTTTCTCGTTTTTACACCACCTTTTACTCGCATTTTTTTCCTCCTTTAGGCTGAGAGAATAATTATACTTTCAAAATTTTTTTTATTTCAATAAACTTTTCTTCTATGAAAGTGTAAAAATAGAAGAGAAATTTAATAAAATTAAAATAGTTTGAAACATTAATTTAAGAGGTTCTATTCCTTAAAAAAACTTACTATTAATCATGGATTTTGAATTAAAAGAAGAACATAGAATGATAAGGGAGATGGTAAGAGATTTTGTTAAAAAGGAAATAGAGCCTATAGCAAACAAGATCGACGAAGAAGAAATTTTTCCAGAAGAAAATGTGAAAAAAATGGGAGAATTAGGACTTATGGGTATGGAAATTCCTGTAGAGTATGGCGGCTCTGGTATGGACTCTATTTCATATGTTATCGCTGTTGAGGAAATATCGAGGGTTTGTCCTTCACACGGTATCATTCTTTCGGTAAATAACTCTCTTTTTTGCTACGGAGTTTATAAATTTGGATCCGAGGAACAAAAAAGGGAAATTTTACCAATAATTGCAAGTGGTAAAAGAATAGGAGCCTTTTCATTAACAGAACCTCATGCTGGAAGTGATGCGTCAAATTTAAAGACAAGAGCAATTAAGGATGGTTCAAATTATATAATCAATGGAAAAAAGGTGTGGGTCACAAATGGGACACATGCAAAATATGTTCTTTTATTTGCAGTTACCGATCCTGAAAAGAAACATCATGGGATTACATGTTTTATAGTAGATACGGAAAAAGAAGGAGTAATAAAGTCACCACCTGAGAAAAAGTTAGGTATTAGGGCAGCCTATTCCTGTGAACTTACTTTTGAAGATTATAGAGTACCTGAAAGTATGAGGCTTGGAAACGAAGGAGAGGGGTTTAAGATTGCAATGTCTGTTCTTGATGCAGGTAGAATAGGGGTAGCAGCTCAAGCTGTTGGTATTTCCCAGGGTGCCTTTGAGTATGCAGCTAAGTATTCTTTAGAGAGAGAAGCCTTTGGTAAAAAACTCTGTGAACATCAGATTATTCAATTTTATCTTGCGGAGATGAGGACAAAAATTGAGGCAGCAAGGCTTTTAACTTACAAAGCAGCATTTTTAAAGCAAAAAGGAGGAAGGTTTTCAGAGTGGTCCTCAATGGCAAAACTTTTTGCTTCAGAAACAGCAATGTGGGTTTGCGATAAAGCGCTTCAAATTCATGGGTCTCTTGGATACTCAAGGGAACATGACATTCAAAGGTTATTTAGAGCAGCAAAAGTTACAGAAATCTATGAAGGAACAAGTGAGATACAGAAAATTGTAATTTCAAGAAGTATTATAAATGAAATGAAAAAACTTTATGAGGAAGTTTAAAATATAGAATATGATAGATGAAATTTATGAGGTAATACTTGATCATTATAAAAGTCCGAGGAATTATGGGGAGATGGAAAATCCTGATATAGAGTATGAGGGTGGAAATCCTTATTGTGGAGATGAAATTAAGATGCAGTTTAAAATAAGGGATGGAGTTATAGAGGATGTTAGGTTTAGGGGAAGGGGGTGTGCGATTTCTCAGGCTGCTGCATCAATTCTAACTGAGTATATTAAGGGGAAAAAAGTTGAAGATTTGAGAAACTTCACAAAGGAGGAACATCTAGAGAATCTTGGACTTAAGCTTTCTCCTATCAGAATGAAGTGTGCTCTTTTATCTTACGAGGTATTAAAAATTGCATTATTTGGAGAGGAGGAGATAGGAAAATAGCTCTAATTGGACTTTTAGTTCCTTTTTTTAAACTAGAAAATTGAATCTTTTTCTCCCCTTAATTTCAAATCACGTTGATTTTCAAAGTATTTAAGAATTACTAAATCTACCTTAAACTATCTTATCCTGTTTTAGATACCTTTTTCACTTGCTCACTTTCTTTAGTCTTTCAAGTTTTTTAGAATCTAAAACTAAGTTTTTAACAAATCTCTAATCTCTTTTATTTTTGAAAATAACCTTTTTTGTTATAAGCGAATTCTCATCAACTATACAGTACTTATACTTTCCTTTCAAAGAAGGCAGCTCATATATTGCATCAAGTAAGAGATTTTCAATAATAATTTTTAAACCCCTTGCTCCCATACCAAGTTCCTTTGATCTTTTGACTATTTCCTTTTTTAAACCATCTGTAAAAATAAGCTTAATACCCTCAGACTCGAAAATCTTTTCATATTGCTTTAAAATTGCATTCTCCGGTTCATAGAGAATCCTAAAAAGCTCATCCTCAGTAAGCTCATTCAGTTTAACAATTATGGGAAATCTTCCAACAAACTCAGGTATAAACCCATATTCAATTAAATCATCAGGTAAAACTTCAAAATCAACTTCATTTTTTTCTTCATCTTTAACAAATCCAAGTTTATGCCTCTTTCTTCTATTTTCAATTATTTTATCAAGCCCAACAAAAGTCCCCCCGCATATAAAAAGAATCCCTGTTGTATCAACTTGAATAAAAACTTGCTCCGGATGCTTCCTTCCTCCTTGGGGTGGTACGTTAGCAATAGTTCCTTCAAGAATCCTTAAAAGTGCCTGCTGCACCCCCTCTCCACCCACATCTCTTGTTATAGAAGGTGAATCTCCTTTCCTTGCTATCTTATCTATTTCATCAATATAAATTATTCCTCTCTCAGCTTTTTTTATATCAAAATCAGCCATTTGTAAAAGTCTTAAAATGATGTTCTCTACATCCTCACCAACGTATCCTGCTTCTGTCAAGGGGGTAGCATCTACGTGAGTAAAGGGAACGTTTAAAATTTTAGCGAGGGTCTTGGCTAAAAGTGTTTTACCAGTCCCAGTTGGCCCTATTAAAAGTACGTTACTTTTTTCTATACTGTTATCATTTAAAACAATCCTTTTATAATGCTGATAAACAGCCACTGATAAAATCTTTTTGGCTTTTTCATGACCAACAACGAATCTATCAAGCTCTCTTTTAATATCTCGAGGATACGGTATTTGAAAACAAAAGTCATTTTTTAAATATTTTTCTTTCTCTCTATCAAACATCAAATCATAACAGAATTTTACACAGTCATCACATATAAAGGCGTTGGCTCCGGAAAAAAGTTTTTTTATTTCTCCCTCAGCTCTTCCGCAAAAGGAGCACCTTATATCTTTGCTTGTGTTTGCCCTCTTTTCTCTCATAAAGTTTCTCTTCTTGAGGTTATTATTTCATCAATGATACCGTAAGATAAAGCCTCTTGTGGTGACATAAAGTAATTTCTATCTGTGTCCTTTTCTATTTTTTCCTTTGGTTGTCCTGTATGTTTTGAAAGAATTTCGTTTAGAATATCTCTCATCTTCATTATTTCCTCGGCATGAATTTTTATATCAATAGCCTGGCCATGAACACCTCCAAAGGGCTGATGAATCATTATTCTTGAATGAGGTAGAGCGAACCTTTTTCCCTTTTTCCCAGAAGCAAGTAATATAGCTGCCATACTCGCTGCCATCCCAATACATATTGTGTTCACATCGGGTCTTATGTACTGAATAGTATCGTAAATGGCAAGCCCTGCACTTATGTAACCTCCTGGCGAGTTTATATATAGGTATATATCCTTCTTGGGATTTTCCGCCTCTAAATAGAGAAGTTGAGCAATTACTAAATTTGCTACCTGATCATCTATAGGCATACCTAAAAAGACTATCCTATCCTTTAAAAGACGCGAATATATATCATAAGCCCTCTCATACCTACCTGTCTGTTCTATTACAAAAGGGATAGTTTGGTTTTTCATTCTACTATTACCTCCATTTTTACGTTATTTTTTAAAAAATTCATAGCCTTTTTTCTTTTAATCGAACTTTCAACTTCTTCAAAAAATTCTCTTTCCTTTAATCTTTTTTTAAAAAACTCATAATCCATCTTATATAAATCTGAAATTCTCTTAACTTCTTCATCTATCTCTTTCTCATTTATTTCTATCTTTAGTTGTTCGGCTAGTCTATCAAGGAGTAACCTTCTTCTGACTCTTTCTTCTGCTAATTTATAAAATTCATCAAACCTTTCTTTGAGCTCTTCCTCCTTTAACTTATAACGAGAGATAATAAGTCTTAATTCCTCCTCTGTATAGGATCTGGGAACTGGTATAGGATTCAGTGCAGAGAGTTCTTCAAGAATTTTATTTTCTAATTCAATTTCTGCCTCTTTTTTTAGATCCTCCTCTATTTCCTCTGTTATCTTCTTTTTAAACTTTTCAAGGTTTTCCATTTCAAACATCCTTGCGAACTCATCGTTGATCTCTGGTAAAATAACTTCTTTTACAGAAATGATGTTTCCTTCATATATAAGGGTTCCGGACTTTTCGGTTCTGGCAACCTTAAAAGAATCATTCCTTTTTTTACCAATTAACTCATTGTAAAAGTCAGAGGAAACATTCTCCCTGTTAAATTTAAAGGATTCTATCTTACCCTTTAGAATTTCTCTTCCTGTTATGTCCTTTATGTTGTACTTTATAACCACAAAGTCTCCATCTGTAAGTGGTGTCTCTTTATCTTTAAACTCTGCGAGGGACTCCTGATACTTTTTTATTCTTTTTTCTATCTCATCAGGAGAGGGCCTTTTTATCCTCTTTTGCACCTTAATCCTTTCAAAACCCTTTACTTCAAAAAATGGCAAAACTTCAAAATATACTGTAACTTCTAATTCATTTTCGCCTTCCTTTTTATCTTTTATAATTATTGGCGATATAAGTTTTGAATTATCTTTTTTTAACTCTTCTATTACCTTAGATTTCAGAAACTCTTCTAAGCTGTTTTCTTCAATTTCTTTTTTATACTTAATCCAGACAATTTCAAGCGGTGCCTTTCCCTGTCTAAAGCCAGGAATTTTTACTACTCGTTGATATTCTTTCTTAAACTTTTCTATATAGGGGACTATCTCTGATCTTTTGATTTTTAAAGTTAAAACTCTTTCTGTCTCCATTTATAATTATTCAATAAAACTGTTTCTTTTTTCAAACCATTCTTTAAATTTAACTATGCCCTTAGCTATTGCCAAGGATAGTTTTCTTAGATATTTCTCATCCTTTAACTTTCTCTCATCAGAGGGAGTGGTAATAAAGCCCATTTCTATAAGAACTGCAGGAGAATAACAACCGTTTAGTACATAGAATTCTGCCTGTTTTACTCCCCTATCAAAAATATTTAAACTCTTTGTAATTGTCTTTTGTAAAATTTCTGCAAGTTTCTGTGACTCGTAGAGAAACTCAGCTTGAGCCATATCCATCAAGATAAGATCTACTATACTGTTATAAATTCTTTCATCTTCATATTCATATTTCAATGAAGCATTTTCTAAGGCAGCTACTGCTCTTTCCCAATCAGTTTTTGCCTCAGAGAGAAAAAAGACTTCAACACCATTTGAAGTTTCTGTAACCTCTAAAGAAGCATTACAATGAAGTGAAACAAAAATATCCGCTCCAACATTATTTGAAAATTTTGTTCTTTCAGATAGAGACACAAAAGTATCTTTATCTCTTGTCATAAAAACCTCAAACCCCATTTTAACAAGTTCTTCTTTTAAAAACTTTGCAACCTTCAAATTAACATCTTTTTCTTTTGTTCCACCTTTACCTAGTGCTCCAACGTCAATTCCCCCATGGCCAGGATCTATAACAATTCTTTTTATTTCCCTTAACACTTTCTTTTTCTCTTTATTCCTCTTTTTTTTATTACTTTCTAAATAGTTAATTTTCTCAATTTCTTTTTCTTTCGCCTTAGGGGTGCTATCAGGAATTTTCCCGGTCAAAATTACTCTAAAGTAGTCTTTTTTATTTTCTATTCTAAATCGCTCACAAAAGCTCCCAAGTTCAAATAAGATTTTACCTTCTTTATTTTCTTTAGTTACACTTATCCCTTTTAAAATCGGGTGAACTAATTTTGATGAGAATGTAAATACTGAATCTACCTCTTTTAGTGTTATTTCAAGCTTACTTTCCCTTAAAACTCTCTCGTATTTAATAGGTCCCTGTAAGTAAAAAGTAATATACACGGAGTCTTTTTTTTGAATTATTTCAGGTGGTTCCCATAGAGTCTTTAAAAATATGAGTAAGATCATTTTAGCATCTCCCTTCTTAGCTCTCTTTCCATTTCTCTTTTCTTTATAAGTTCTTTCTTTTCGTATTTCTTCTTCTTTTTAGCAAGAGCTAATTCTATTTTTGCCCACGCTCCTTTAAAAAAAACTCTTATTGGAATTAAAACTAACCCCTTTTCCTTCCATTTTCCAATTAGTCTTTTAATCTCTCGCTTTGTTAGTAAAAGCTTCTTTTTCCTCTCGGGATTGGGAAAGAATTTAAAGGCAGGAGGATAGGGTGAGATGTGAAAATTATAGATATAGGGTTCGCCATCTTCAAACTTAACATAGGCATCGTTTATTGAGGCTCTTCCCTCTCTAAGTGATTTGACCTCTGCTCCTTTTAGAACAATACCACAGATAAATGTCTCATAAATCTCATAATCACTTTTTGCCTTTTTATTAACAAGAATATCTTTTTCTCTTTTACTTTTCATATTGCACCCCCAGAATATTAATTATACGCTATAATTTTTTTGAAGTTTTCAAAGAAGCTTTTATAGTCCTTTCCTGGAATCCTTACTTTCAAATTCGTTTTTACTCCAATAACGGGGAAATCCTTTGAGAGATATTTTAAAAATGAATTTTTTGGAGAGTTTACTAAGTATATAACTAGTGATTTCCTTGTGATACTTTCTAAAAACAGATCTTCATTTTCTTTTTCCTCCCTTAAAATTAAGTAATTTTTAAATCCCATCTCATTTAAGATTTTTTCTATTTTCTCGTTACTTTCGTCGTGAATTACTATTAACTTGTCGTATAGCTCTACTTTAAGAGGAAAGGATAGGTAACTTTTTAAAGGCCTAATTTTAAAAATCAGGAAAAAAATTTTTTTAATAATTTTCCTTAAGCTCTCCATCATAGCTCAAGAATAATTCCGAGTTTTAAGTAATTTAAAAAATACTTTCCGTCCCAGAATACCTTAAGACCTATAAAGGGAAATATTTCTCTTGAGGCTGTTATTAAAAAATTAAGGGCGTAATAAGTTCCCTTTTCTTTAAAACTTTCCTTTTGTTTAATTGCATATACTATGCCTGGAAAAAGTGAAAAAACAACTAAATCTCTTATTAAGAATCTATGGAAAATGCCAACCTCAAAATTTTTGACAAAAATACCAGTACCGGAGGAAACCTCAATATCTGAGTAGTCAAAGTATAGGTAAACTTTTTTAATTTTTGAAACAAGAGAAAATTCTTGACCGATACCAGGATATTCATTAAATTTTGTTTGAGGAAATAAAAGGTTAATTGAAAAATAAAGGGAAAAAAGAAAGAAACTCATGGTTTAAATATATTTTTTATGATAAAAAATAGATTAGCAGGGCGCTCCCCAAGTCTTCTCATAAAATAGGCATACCATTCATTTCCAAAAGGAACATAAATCCTTACTCTGTAACCTAACTCAGTAAGTTTTTCCTGAAGATCTCTTCTTATACCATAGAGCATCTGAAACTCAAATTTATCAGATAAAATATTATTTCTTTTTACAAGATCAAGAGTAAAGTTTATGAGCTTTTCATCATGGGTTGCTACACAAGGATAAGTTCCATTAGAGAGAGAACCATCGGAAAATAAAATTAAAAGTGCCCTTTTAAAATTTTCGTCAACTTCTTTTTTTCTTTGATAGGCAATCTCTTTTGGCTCTTTATAAGCTCCTTTACAGATTCTTACCTCTGCGCCCATTGAGGATAACTTCTCTATATCAGAGATCGTTCTTTTCAAATAACTCTGAATAGCAACACCTACATTTCCAAATTCGTTGAAGGCTTTTTCGTATATATCCAGTGTCTTTTGGGTGTATGGGGAATTTTCCATATCTATACAAACTCTATTATTTAAATCCTTTGCACATTCAAGTATTTCACTTAAAGATTTATAGGCAAGATCATCTGAAATCATAAGACCAAGATGGGTAAGCTTTACAGAAATTGTAGAATTTAAATTTTCCTCCTTTATAACTTTTAATATCGTCTTGTAATCTTTTATAACTTCTTTTATTTTTTCTTTATCGGTTATGCTTTCGCCTAATTTATCTAAGGTACAAGTCATATTTAGTTTGTTTATGTTTTTGATTACCTTGACAGCATCTGATAGTGTTTCACCTGCAACAAACCTTTCCACCAACTTCTTTGATGGTGGAAACTTCTCAATATAACCTTTAAGGTTTTGTTTTTGCGATAAATATAGAAAAATTTTACGGAACAATTTTTCCCTCCTTGTTTAGTTAGAATTATTTTATAGAAAATCTTTTCTTAAGTAAAACAAAATTATCACTAACATAAAGGGTATCGGAGAAAATTTCCTTTATAACTTCTCTAAGAGGGTCTTTATGGGAGATAAAATAAAACTCTGCTTCAGGAAAGCTTCTTTCTATAAATTTTAAAAGTAATCTCTTATTACTCTCTTTGTCAATGAAGTTCTTAACTTCCCTTGAGGTATCTAAATTAAAAGAAGGAGAAATCAAACGTATTTTTAACTTTTCCATATTGTAAAAAAAGAAATACGGATCACTATAAAGAAGCACTTCTTTTTCTTGAGGAATAAATTCAGCTGCTTTAAGAGCTATATCCCTTATTTTTTGAGTAATATTTATAATAGTTCGCATGTTAAAAATAAGAATTAAAAACTGAAAAATGATGAATAAGTGATAAATAAAAACAAGAAGTTTAAGTTTTAAAAGTTTAAGACCCCTGTAAAGAAAGAGAATAAGTATAGGGTATAAAAAGGCGATATGTCGAGAAAAGTGTATGCCTGAGAAGATTGAAAAACTACTTATAAACAAAATAAACATAAAAATTGAAAAAAAATAAGAAATACATAGTTTTTTTTCTTTAAGAATATAAATTGCTACAAAAGATAGAAAAAAGGGCGGGTATATAAAAGTTGATAGATAATCACTTACTTTAATATTCAAAAGAGGGAAACCTATTAAAAATCCTATTAGGTGCTTTAAAAAAGTTTTAATACCTCTTAAAACAGCAAGATTTAATTCATAATTAAAAAAAAGAGATTGAGTTCTAAAAGCAAGAGTTACTAAAAAACCGGTTAATATGTAATTTAAAAGAAAAGGTAAAGTTGAAAGCAATAAAACAAATAGTAGAGGTATTATACTTCTTCTAATATTTTTAAGAGTAAAAACTCTAAAAAAATAAGAAATTCCAACAATTATACCCTCAGGCCTTGTAAGAACTAAAAGGGGATAAATTAAAAAAAACTTTTTGTTATTATCTATGAAATAAAGGCAAAGATAAAAAAGAAATGTATATAGCGGAAAATTTAAGGTTAGGTAAAAATTTATAAAAAAGGGAAATGAAAAAATTAAGAAAAAAATTGGGAAATTGCTTTTTTCATTGAAAAACTTCTCATAAAATTTTTTTATTATGAAAATTGCAAAAACCATTATTAGGGTGTTGAATAAATAAGTGAACAAAATAAAAAGATCTTTATTTTTAAAACAAATTAGGTAGATTAATGCATAGATAAAAGGATGTATATAACCTGGTGGAAAGTTTGAAATTTTCTCATCAGCATTCAATTTAAATATAAGACCCTCTGAAATTCTTATAGAATATATTGCCTCAGCATATAGATCTGCACTAAGAAAAATTGGTTTCACTACTTTTTCTTAAGAATTTTATGGTATTCTTTCTTTAAAATTAGAGCATCGTACTCTAGAGTTGGACTTTCGCAGATTAAAAATCCCCTTACATCTTTTTCTACTAAAACTTTAAGCACGTCTTTAAACTTGAACTCTGAATCCTTTAAAACAATATGTCTCTTTTCGCCTTTCTCACCGAACTCCATACCAGAAACATGTATATGCATTCTCTTTAAAGAATCTTTTCCTAAGGCTTTTTCATAACTTTCTAATAGCTTCATAAACTCATCGTAGTTATTTATTTCACCTAAGGATCTTGCATAGATATGGGCAAAGTCAAGACAAGGTTCTACTATGCCCTTAAATTCAAGGGAAAGTTCAAGTAATTCATCTAAATCCGCATATTGGGAAGGTTTTCCCATAGTTTCTGGTCTTAATCTAACTTTAATGTTTTCTTTATCAAGCATCTCAAAAATTTCAAGAAGTGCACCTTTTACCTTATTTCTAACATTTTTCAAACTTTCATCGTGCATATAGGCAGAGTGAAAACATATTTCGTAGGCTCCCATTAAATATCCAATCTTTGCAGAACTATAGATGTAACTTATGCTATTTTTAACTTTTTGTTTTTCCTTAGAATTTAAATTTATAAAGTAGGGAGCATGAACCGATAGGTATACTTTTTTCTCTTTTGCAAGATCCTTTATTTTGATTGCCCTTTCCTCTTTTATCCTTATTCCCTTAACAAATTCAATCTCCATAGAGTCTAATTTAAGTTCACTAATTCTTATAATTCCAGATTCTGTAGAGCTATCCTTTGCTGATTCGGGAACTCCAGCTGTTCCAATATATAAACTTTCATATTGTTTGGGTAAAACGTCCTTCATTGAAATATGATAAATTTTTATCAGAAAATTTTTCAAAAAATGGAAGATAAACTAATAAATTACATAAAAGAAATTTTAGCCTATTTAGGTGAAAATCCGGAAAGGGAGGGGCTTTTAAAGACACCCAGGAGATTTCTTAATATGTTAAAAGAGCTAACGGAGGGATATAAGGTTGATCCTGAGGAAATTGTTAAAGATGCTATATTTTCAGCAACAACCGATCAGATGGTAATAGTAAAAGATATTGATTTTTCGAGTCTATGTGAGCATCACCTATTACCTTTTTTTGGGAAGATAAGTATAGGTTTCATACCTGATAAAAAAATCATTGGACTTTCAAAAATTCCAAGAATAGTAGAAGTCTTTTCCAAGAGATTACAGGTTCAAGAGAGGCTAACAGAGGAAATAGCGAACTTTTTGTATAAAAAGATTGAACCGAAGGGACTTGGAATTACAGTTGAGGCTGTGCACTTATGTACAGTAATAAGAGGGGTGAAAAATAAAAGTGTAAAGCTTTTTACAAGTAAGATGATGGGAAATTTTAAAGATTTAGAAATTAAGAATGAATTTTTAGATGAAACTAAAGGGTAGTTTGCTTTTTCTTTTATTTATATTATTACTTTCAGTTTATAAGGCGGCTCCAATTTCTATATGTCCTGATTTTTATTGGTATTTGATGGATGGAAAGTATTTTATTGAAAATAAAGAGTTACCGCAAAATGTTTATACGTACCTACCCAGTGAGAAGTGGATTGCCCATTCATTAGCCTTTGAGGTTTTGCTCTATGTAATATACAAAAATTTTGGAGATGTTGGCCTATATATTTTTAAAATAGTTTTGCTTACCATTTTATATTCGATTGTTATTTTTATAGTTTATGAAAAAAGTAAGAAAATTCTGAACTTTTTAATTGTTTATTTTTTGGTTTTTTCACTACTTTATTGGGGAACTACAGTTTTAAGACCACATATTTTTACTTATATCTCAACTGCGTTAATCCTTTTAGCTATTGAAAAGAGACGATATGAACTTATTCCAATAGTTTTACTCTTTTTTTCTTTTTTTCACGCGGGAATCGTAGTATCGATAATTATTTCTGTTATTTATTTTTTAGCTTACCTGATTGACGGAAAATTTAGGGAGTCTAAAAAAATAATTTTTCTCACATCTTTAGGAATTTTTTTGATAGTTATCTTCAATCCTTATCATTTAGATTATTTTGATTATATTATAAAGGCGCTTTTTAAAAAATCAAAAATTTGGGAAAACTATGTTTCGGAGTGGGAATCAATATTTATCTCTGCCTTTTGGGAAAAGGATTACTATGTAAGATCTTTACTACTTGCTCCTATTTTCTTAATAGTTATGCTGTTTATCTTATCTCCACGAAAAAAATTAACCATTGATATATTTCTTCTAATAGCTTTTTACTATTCCTCTTTAAAACATGTAAGAAACATACCAATCTTTGGAATTGTCTCAGCTTTTATAATCCCTCCCTATTTGAATGAAATCTTAAAACCTAAACTAACGTTTCAAGAAATCGATAATAAACTGATATTCAAAATATTAATCTTGTTAATTAATTTCTTCATAATAGTTAAGATAATTACGGAGAAAGAGAAAGTGAGAGTAGAGAAAACTTTTTTCCCTATAGAAGCGGTCGAGTTTATAAAAAATTATAAAAAAGAAGGAAATATATTGTGTCCTTCTGATAGGGGGGGATTTATACAATATAAACTTTTTCCAAACTTTAAAATATCTGTTGATGGCAGATTAAGTGTACCTGACACAATCCTTTTAGAACATTTCAAATTTTGGAACTTAGAAATTGATCCTTGGAATTATATAAAAAAGTATAAAACAGAGTTTATATTAACTGAGAATAAATTTATTATAACTAAAGTTTTAAAGAAAAGAAGAGAACTTAAAGCTGTATATAATGATGAGTATTTCACTGTTTTTGAATTGAAAAGAAGGGATAAATAGATTTTATAATAAAAAAACGATAAATAAGTAAATAGGGAGGAGTTAAAATATGATAATCTTATTATTTTTCATAATAAATATGACGCCAATATCTTTTTGGACAGCTGGTAATTCAAGGTACGTTACTAGTAAGGACACACTTTTATATCTTATATCCGGTGGAGCAGTCTTAACTTTCCGATTTGGGGCTGGCATTCCTCAATTTAAAAAAGAAATAATAACAGAAGGTTCATTGTTTGATGTTGATTTTATAGGTGATACTATTTTTTTAGCAGGAGAGCTTGGCCTAAAAATCTTAAATATTCAAAATCTATCAAATCCAATACTTATCGGAAACTATAGCGCCCAAGAGATTGTCTCTTATGAAAATCTATATCCCTACGGCTATGGTGTTTCAAGAGGAAAAATTAAAATTTTTAGACTCGATACTTCGCAATTACCTGAAGATCTATATACTTATTCGTTGCCTGGATTTGTAAACAAAATTAAAATATATTCCAATTTAGGCTTTGCAATCGCAGGAGATACAATATACATTCTAAATCTTCAAAATCCTATAAGTCCTCAAATATATAGCAGAGTAAATACAAGAGCTTACGTCAGAGATATTTATAAAAGAAACGATTCTCTTTTTGTATTAGCTGGAGACTCATTTAAAATTTATAAAATTCAAAATCCTTCTCTTCCACAACGCTTATATAGTTTCAAAATAGTGGGGTTTGGAGAAAGTTTCGAACTTTTCTCAAATATTTCTATTATAGCTCTTGGTTTTTCAGGAGTTGGAATTTATAACATAGAAAATGGAATAGAAATAAACCATAATTATTCTTTCTCAAATTGTTTTTCAGTTAAAAAAATAAGCTCTTATGTATATGCTGCAGACCTTGACCTTGGTCTTATAACTCTTTCATACCCTACTCTCATGGTTCTTGATACCTTTTCAACACCACAGTTAACCTACAGAGCGAAGGTTATACAAGATACGATTCTTGTTTTAGCTTCAGGAACAGGCGGTGTTTTCTTTTTAAACATAAAAGATAGAGCAAAACCTTATTATATAAACTCAATAAATACACCTGGAAGTGCCTTTGATGTGGAGGTGTATAATGATACGATACTTTATGTAGCTGATGGGATTGAGGGACTAAGAATTTATAAGATTAAAAATATCCGTTTGCCAGTACAAACTGGGTACACTACTGTAAACGGCTACGTCAAGGCAATATCGCTAAATTATCCCTTTGTTTATAGTGCAAATGGACCAGGCTATGGTTTTTCAATCCTTCATGTGGGCGATCCAACAAAACCGAGAGAAATAACAAACTTCACAACAACTGGTAATAGTGAAGATGTACTTTTTTATCCACCCTTTTATCTTATATTAGCAGATGGTTTTGCTGGAATTAAAGTTTTTAATGTACAGGATACAAAAAATGTTGTGCTTTTAACTTCTCTTCCAACTTACGGTAGTTCACAATCTTTAAAAGTAAGCGGATATAAGCTTGCTGTTGCCGAGGGTTGGGTAGGAGGTGTCTCATTGTGGGACATATCAAATATTTCAAATCCTCAATTTTACAGTAATTTTTCTACACCAGGATTTGCATATGATGTAGAGTTCATTCATCCTGACACACTAGTTGTGGCAGATGGAACAGGTTATGGACTAAGGAAAATAGATATTTCAAATCCTTATAGTCCAAGTGAGGTTAGTTTTAAAATTATTTTCGGTGACCCAAGAGGCGTCTCTTATTCAAACGGTCTTTTATATACATCCCTTGGTTTACTTGGCGTAAGCATAGTGAATCCTCACATTACATTTATAAAAGAAAAAGTTCTCTCACCTATAGATAGGGAAGAAGAAAAAAAGATAGCACTTTTGTACTTGCCTCCATTCTTAAAAGAAAATTTATTTTTCGATTCCTCTGGTAGAAAACTAAAAATAAAAGCTCGAGGTACTTATATAATAAAAATCAATGGAAATTATTATAAAATTGTAAATGTAAAGTAAGGTTCAAATCCTTAAAAAATTGAAAGACCATGATAAATTTTTTAATAGTGTCGATAATTCTACTAAATGAAGGATTTGAGGGAGGGAGTCTGCCTTACGGATGGAGGGTAGGAAATGGTGGAAGTCCGCTACGCACATGGAGAATAGCTCAATATGGCGAGTATTTTCCAGTAGAACCTCCACAACAAGGTAATTACTATATTTTATGTGACACAAATTCTATACTGTATCAAGATACCCTATTTACTCCTGGAATTGATGTTCCTACCAGTATTGTAAAACTGAAATTATATTACAACATATCTTTTCTTAAGGATACAATTTCTCTTTCAAGAGGTGACATATTAATCAGAACAAAGGCACAGGCAGGTTCATGGACCAGTTGGGTACCAGTTAAAATTTACGGGGGTTCTCCAGTTCCAATATTTGTTAATCAGAGAGACTCAGTTGACTTACAGAGTTTTATAAATGCAGATAGTATAAAAATTGCCTTTGCCTATTATAGACTAGCTCAAGATACAGGCTTTTTTATGCTTGACTACATCGTTCTTTCAGCTAAACTTGGTAATGATGTCGGTGCAACTAAGATTATATCTCCTCGTGAATATTTTGAGGCAAATGTGCCTACACCTATTACAATAGAATTTCAAAATTTCTCAAATAATACTCTAAGTTTTTACGTAAAATGTGAGATAAAAGATAGTTTAACTAGAGTAAGAGTATATAGGGATAGTGGTTATGTTACAGTAGGTCCCCTTAGAAAAGATACAATCCAGTTATCAAACTTCACAGGTCAAGCAGAAAAAACATACTATGTTTTGGGATGGACAAATTATGCTTTAGACCCTGATCCTACAAACGATACAGTAAAGGCATATTCAAAAACGAAGCCCTTCTTCGGTGCAATAATAAAAGAAATACCTCTTCCTGGTACTTCTACGGCTTTTCAGGATATAACTTTTAAAACAGGTGATAATTTGATATTTATTGTTAATCAAGAAAAAGACACAGTTTTTTCTATTGACGATAATGGAAATGTAATTTCAAAGTACAAACTTCAAGATTTTTCTCAGGGAACTACAATTGATGTTCCTTTTGGTATCTTTTACGACAAAGAGAGTGGAACTTTCTATACTTCACAGATTGGTGTACCTCAGGGTGGTGGATCACCAGTTTGGTGTTATTTAGTTCACTATAGTGCAAACTTCAGTTTAATAGATAGCTTCAATACTCAAGGAAAGGGGCTTGGAGTGAACATCTTTGCTTTATGTGATGCTCAGGGAGAAAATTTGGGCTTTATGCATAGAGCTATTTATCCTGCAAGATATAGAATATATAAGCTTAACTTTCTCAATGAGGCTAATCCAAAAGTAGATTCTTTAAATCTTACTCAGCCTCTATACTTTTTAGCCGGAGCTTTAGAAGCATTAAATGATACATTATTCATCTCATCTGGAATGGGTTTAACAGAGATAAAGCTCTTTACAAAATCAGGAGTAGTTTTAAAAAGTAAGACTTTTGATGGTGATGTAAGAGGTATTGCTGTAGAAAGGAGAGTTGTAGGTGAATATATAAATGCCTACGTAAACATAGGCGGAACCAAGCTTTATAAGATTTCAACGGGGTTAAAGTGGTCAAGTAATATTTTTGAAAAAGAGAAAGTTCTAATTAATAATGTAATTCCAACTCTTGTGGTAGGCCAAGAAAATCTTCTCAAATACAAAATAAAGAAAGGTTTGATTGACCTATCAGGAAGGAGAGTAAAAACCTCTGGAGTAAGTAAGATACTGTATATTAAAGATGGAGATAAAAAATTTAAAGTTATTTTACTGAGATAATTTCAAAACGGGAAAGGAAATTATTCTTTTGAAGTAAAATAAAGTTAGGATAATTAATCCATTTAGCTTCGATTCCATGCCTATTTAAAATCTCCTTCTTATAAACTACTTTATCTTTTATTACTTTTAAGAAAAGTAGTTTTGTGGGAACTAATTCTTCTGAAAGCGACAATAGGACAAAAAGTGTATCTTTTAAAATAAAAGATGACGGTTTAATAATTATATGGTAGTCAGAATCAAAGAGAAGGTTTATATTTTCAAGAGAGTCTATAATGTAGACTTTTTCGGGTAAAAGATCTTCATCTTTATCTGTTAATAAAAACATAAATCCTTTTTCTTTATCCATTTCAAGCACAGGTTCTTTATCAAAAAAAAGCTCTTTTTTACCTTCTTTATTAATTTTAAAAAGAGCATTTAACTTACCATCTTTTGTGCCATGAAGGAAAAAGATATTTGAATTAAAAACCAGCGGATAAACTCCTGTTGTAACTTCCTTTTTTTCATTGTTTTTTGTAATGTAGATTTTTCCTCTAAGATCAAGTATAAAATTATTTTCTAATTTGGAATCATAAAAATCAAACTTATAGAAAAAGGTGTTTTTTCCGGTAACTTCAAAAACTTTTCTAATCTTTTTTTCACTATAACAAAAAATTTTTTTTAATTTTTTCGTTTTTTTGTCTCCTAAGTAATCATAAAGTGGAAAAAACAAAATGAAACTGACTCCTTCTCTTTTTAATTTTAACTCTCCAATCCCCTCCTTATAATTAAATAAACTTTGAATTTTACCTTTCTTCTTACGAATGTCAAAATTAAATAACTTTATTTCCTCAGCAAAATTATTATAATCTTTATCTAAACTATAAAAAAGAAGTAGAGAATCGCTTTTAATTAACGGGAGCCAGCTCTTAACATAACCCTTTTCTTCTAAGAGTAGTGAAAATATTAAAAAAAGGGGCATTTTATAAAAATAAAAAGGGGGGGATTTAACCCCCCTTCTCTAATATTTTTTAGTCTATAAAAACTAAATTAAAAACTGTAGGAAGCTGTTAAAACAGGGCTCCATCCGAAACCACCATTTGCAAACTCATGATCTGTCGTAATATTAATAGTAACTCCTCCTGTTTCGCTTGTCCAGATTACAAAACCTGCATTAAAGGCTACGTGTTTATTATCATCTCCATATTCATAGTTCATCATTAATGTATCAAGGATATTGTTAATGTAAACAATGCTCAAAACACCAAGTACATCAGCTCCAGCTAGTGAACCAGAGAAACCAGCATATCCAGCAGCCCCAATGTATCCACCGTAGCTAATAGCATAAGCTAAATTACCAGCTACCCAAAGGTCAATTTTAGGCTTATACATGAATTTTCCTCTTGCCTTACATCTAACGTTAGAGAGATCAACACCTACCAGTTCTTCAATATATCTAATAAGTCTATCACATGGAATAGGGAATTCAAGTCCTCCACCTGAAAGTGCCTTCATTTCATTAATGAATTTTTCATCTTTTGCCATAGTCATAATCGCCTTTTCGAAATCAGCCTTGTTTATAGCATAGCCACCCATCTCCTGAATCTCTTGCACAGTAGCAAACCTTATACCAGGATCACTACTTGAAGTTACATCACGGGTTTCTTTACAACCACTTAGTACTAACCCAAAGATTATTCCCCCTATTAATAACTTTCTCATAAACTTAACTCCTCCTATTTAATTAATAACACGGGACTTGAACCCTTTTTCATTTTTAAATCTCATTTATTTAATTATAATAATCTTAACCCTTTCCTTTTCAACTTTATCAACGGGTAAAATGAAATATACTCCCTTTCCATACTTTTTAAGGGTTTTTAACTCTGAACCTGTAAGTTTTCTACCTGTAACATCATAAATATTTATTAAAGAGTTATCATCATTTAGTAATTCGTAAGACTTTATGTTTCCTATAAATTTGAATTCAGTATCTTTCTTCATACCAAAAGTATTAAATGTAGACTGAACGGGAACAAACTCAATAGATGTGTTACTTCTTGGAAGAACATTTCCGCTTCCATAGGCATAAAGATGCGCTATTGCACCATTTGCATCTTCAATTCCAACTGCTGTAACATACTCGTCAGTTACACTCTGGTAATTAAATCTTATTGTTCCATTACTATAAAGAATAACCTGAAAAGTTTGTTTGTTATTATTAGAATAATTTCTGATTCTATACCATGTAACAGCAAAATAAGAGGGATTTGAAGCGTAAGTTATTTTTGCACCCTGAGTTGTATCAGGTGGATAAAGATCTCTCCAGTAGGGTGCAATTACAGCATTTGGAGCTGTTGAATTTGGCATCTGTTGAGGAGTATAAGTTGTTGAATTAGATGTAAAGGAAAGCCAGCCGTTACTACAAACGTATACTGAATTATAGTTAGAACCAAAGAAAGTAAAATTGAAAGGCAGAGTAAATCTTATCGTTTGATCATCTCCTGTTATTCCTGTAGGTGTAGAAGTTGTTACCCATGAGTAGCTAACCTGTCTCATGTTGTATCTTGCATTAGCCCCACCTATTCCATGCCTTGCAAAAGCTTGTATTATCTTACTTTCGTTTGCACCATTATATAGATCCCTATCTGCTTGGATCATTGCATTTCTTCCAGCTAAGAAATCCTTAGGATAATATGTGTAAGCTCTCCATGTGACTCGATCAGCTGTTGTCTTATCTGTGTAGGTTCTAAAATCCCATAGCGCTCCGGAATATATTCGAGAGTCATCGTGAACTTCACCTACCCAATGATCAGGATACTTGTAATCATTCTGGAGGTTTCTCTGATATTGAGCTGGCATCACCCACTCACCCATAATTGGGTCCCCAAATTGAGTACAGGCCCAGTAATCTGCCCAAGCTTCATTCATAGCACCAGGCTGATCTCTATATGGTAGTCCACCAGCACTTGCATAAATCTTATCAACAACACCATGATTATACTCATGATAAATCACATCAGCTGATCTTGCCATATTCTGTATCTGATAGCTTGGATTACCCCTACCAAAATGCATTGTTCCGTTGTAATAGTAAGCATTAGCACCCTGATAGTTCCTATCTACTGAATGAGAGTAAACAGTTGCCTGAATCTGATAATCCATTCCTGTAAATCCAAAGTTATTCTTGAAAAAGTCATGAATCTTATTTACGTGATAGAAAACCATAACCTCTGTGGTGTGCTTTCCCTCTGTTGTTTCATCAGAAGGATATTTCCATTCCCAGGATACTTCATTTCCGACACTACCCTGCTGAGGAATAAGTCTATAAGCGGCATTGTTGGAAGGTGTAGGAACTGTCACTCCAACTGTTCCGCTTTCGTTTTCAATTCCTCTAGTTGTTGTATAATCGTTAGTTATAGACTTATATCTGAATTCAATTATACCATTAGGATATAAAACCACTTGAAAGCTCTGTCTGTTAGCGTTACCGTAATTTTTTATGTTATCCCATGTAACTACAAACTTATCTGATCCAGAATAATAGGTAATTGAGCCTCCACCAGCAGCGGGATTAAGGTCTCTCCAGAATGGAGCTATAAGAGCATTAGGAGCATTTGAGTTTGGAATTTGAGCAGGAGTATATGCGTTTGAATTGGAAGTAAAACTCATAAATCCATTTGTACATATATATATAGAAGAGTAATTTTTACCATAAAAGGGAAATGAAAAGGGAAGAGAAAACTGTAATGTTTGATCATCACCTGTTAAACCGGTTGCTGTACTTGTGTTATCCCATGCATAAGTTACACTTTGAACAGTGTAAGTAACTCCCTGAGAGGTAAAAACAGCTCTTCCAGGTGGATTGTCATCGATAAGAACTTTTACATAGGGACCCTCAAGATAGGCTGTTATGTTCCCTGATGCTGAACTTGAATAGTATCCACTTGCGTTTGTTGTTGCTGTAGAACTTCCAATATACACATATTGGTTTGCCATAGGATATTTTTGAAGGGCATCTGCTCCAGTACTTGGAAAACACCAACCGTAAACATAACCTGAAACTGTTTTTAGTTCATTTCTTCTTTCAATTATCAAGCCCTTTATTGCATCAATGTAATAAATAAAATCTCCAAGAGGTTCCTCTGAGAAAAACCTTACTTTATAAGTAAGAAGAAGTGAATTCTCATAAGGGTAGTAAACAAGCTCAATTTTTAAATCTTTAGGTTCACCCCTTAAATTCAAATCTCTGTATATAGTACTTAAAGCTTCTCCCTCTTTAATATTTGGTACTGTAAAGAGGGGAGAACCATCATAGGGGAAGTAGTAAGAGGAAAGGTAATATATATTTCCTCTTTTATTTACATGGATACCAACAAAGGAATTTTCTACCCTTATACCGTTTATTACTTCTTCAAAAGTTACATGTGTATAGCCCAGTTCATCCTCTTTAACTTCTAAAAGAGAAAGATTTTTAGGATCTATTCCAAGGAGATAACCTTTTTGACTTAAGAAATTATAGACTTTTTCTAAAGCATTTTTACCTGGAACAGAAATTTCAAAATTAGAGATTAATCTTGGAAAACCAAAGTCTCCATATAAGATATCAGCCTTTATTCCGAAATCATAATAGATATTTTCACTTATAGAAGAGGGAGCATGCTTAGCACAGGGCTTTAGAAGATCTTTGGGAGGTAAATAAATTTTGTTAAAATCCCCGCTGTATATAAAGGTAAATATTAAAATTTTAAACATCGTTTAAAAAGTAAATAAACCAGAGAATTGAACTCCATAGATCTCATTTTATCAAATCTATAAAAATACCAAAGAAGGTGCCAAAGGCGATAGCCAAAGAATAAGGTATATGTAATTTAAAACTTCTTTCTTTATCATAAAAACAACTTCTCTTTGCATAAAGGGAATTAAGAAAACCTATAAATCCTTCTTTTCCCTCCCTAACTACTCCCCTTAAAACCACTAGAGTGTTCCCCTTTAAAAAAGAATAAATTAAAGATATTAAAAGTCCTGCAATTGAAGTTAAAAATATAATTAAAAGGATTGATGGGTAAGCTATCCACGATCCAATCCCTGTAATTAATTTAACATCACCTCCTCCGACACCACCTAATTGAAAAAAAATATAAAAAAAAGCAAAAGCTATGAAGGCACCAATTAAAGAGTTTACAAAACCTTCAAATTTGTTAAAAATTAAGTTATAAATAAGACCTGAAAAGAAAAGAGGAAAAGTTATTTTATTAAAAATTTTTCCAAACCTCAAATCTGTGTAGACAGATATGATGGTTGCTAACCCTACAACTTGAAATTTTATAAATTCCTGTATCATTCAGGACCTGCCTGAACAGTCATTAGTTTATATCTCATCCATACAATTACCTTATGAACTTCTCTACCTAGAACCCTATAAGCTGCAAAGGCAAAAAGGGCTATAAGCCCTATTATCATTGCATACTCTACTGCTGTTGCTCCTTTTTCATTATAAATTAATCTTTTCATACCCTTTTACCCTCCTGCTTTTGTTATTTGAATCCACATATTTTCTATAACTTTGTAAGTAACTCTACTAAGTGCTCTATAAGCTGCGAAAGCATAAAGAGAAATTAAACCTATAAGGATTGCGTACTCAACGGCTGATGCACCTTTCTCATCAAATATTAACCCTTTCATTCTGGACCTGGGGTTGCCTCCTGCATCTTTCTCCACATCAAGGATATTATTCTTTGAACCTGTTTACCTAAGGCTCTATAGGCTGCAAAGGCAAAAAGAGCTATAAGACCTATAATCATCGCATATTCTACTGCAGTAGCTCCCCTTTGATCTGTTAAAATTTTTCTCATATTTTTACTCCTTCTTAAATTAAGGAGGTCCTGGATATATGTAAAAAAACATATTAGTCATTTCATTTATAATCTCTTCAACCTTCTTTGCTAGGTAGGAATAAAAAAGAGAAAGTCCTGTTACCCCCATAATAAACCCGTATTCTACACTTGAACCTCCCCTTTGTTCCCTTAAAAAATCAGAAAATTTCATTTAAAAAAGAGAGCTGAGGGGTTTGAACCCTTTTTTAGATTTAACATGGGTATATCATTAGGCATATTTCCTTTTATTCAGGACCAGCACTTGCCTGTTGCATTTGTCTCCACATTTCACTAATAATCCTTTGAACCTGTTTACCTAGAGCCCTGTAAGCTGCGAAGGCAAAAAGGGCAATAAGCCCAATTATCATTGCATACTCTACTGCTGTTGCTCCTCTTTCACATCTTAAAAGTCTCATTCTTAAACCTCCTTTTTAATTTTAGGGGACTTGGACCCCATAAATTTTAATCAGGTATAACTCTTTGTAAAGTGACAGTTAAATAAATTTTAAACTTATAATTATTTCCATCTCTTCCATAGAAAGTTAAAAAAGCATTAACCGGACCTTCAAAATTACCTTTATCTGGTGCAAAAAGATTCTCAACATCATCTGTAACTAAATCAATCCTTGTAGTTGTCTCTCCATCTGGAGGAATATAAAGGGAGGTTCCAAAAGTATATCCAGGCAATTCTTCAACTATAGAATCTCTAACAGGATCATCTCCAGCATAATGATAATCAACACTCGCAGAATCGATTATTCCATAGGTTCCTCCATATGTCTCTCTAAAAGTAACTTGAAGCTGAGGATATGTTAACTTTATCTGCCCCTGAGTTATCTCATAAACAAGAGTTATTGTTTGAGGATTACATGTTACAACTATTTGAGCTTTTGGATAAAAGGGGTTATTAAATCTGCATCCGATGGTGAAAATAAAGGCGATTAATAATATTCCTCTCATAAAATTATTTTACTTAAAATATGTTGAAATATCAAAAACTGCTTTACGAAGAGGAGGAGTTTTTAAAATTACATGTACAAGTGGCATAGGTGCCGGAAAAGCACAATTTGCTACCACCTTTCTTTCTTTTAAATCTCCTTTAAATCCAGCTGCCCTTAAAATTGGATTAATCAAATCAAGTAATGGGGCACCCACGGGATATTCAACCCTTACATTAACTATCCAAACATCTGAACTTATACTATACTTTGTATATCTATATCTCTCATCCCTATCAAATTCATTTTCAAGTTCCTGCCTTACTAACATTGAGTGGCACCTTGTATCACAATTGTCGCCACCGATCATATCAGTATACATAGCATGAACTGTTGCTCTTCCTCTATATCCTGGATTTTGAACATTTTCTTCTTTAAGTGTAAAAGGTAAAGAAAACCAATTAATACTAATATTTGCCTTATCAGGGTTTAATCCATTTCTTTTTAAAACATCTTTAACTATTTCTCTTACCTTTTGTCCCTTTCCACCTGAAAGAGGAATAAAAACTCCCATTGTAGCCATCTGATTTCCGTAAACAGGATCAGGAGTTACAGCATATTGAGCCCCTGCTCTTGCCGCTATAGTTACAACCTGCTTTTTATGTAATATATAACCTAACATGTATATCCACGCAACAAGAAGTAGCAAAATAGGCAGAATTATAGCAAACTCTACCAAAAATGCTCCCCTTCTCAGCCTCTTTATTTTCTTCATTTTTTCCTCCTTTTTTAATGGTAGGGCCATTGTCCCTCAATTGGATTTTGACCTTCAACCCTTATAGTTGGAATTAACTGTGGAAAACTCCAATAACCATCTTCACTAAGATTTCCCAAAATTGGAATATTAACTGGTAAGCCTATCCTTATATAAAATTCTTTGGGTCCA
The DNA here is from genome assembly GCA_039630235.1 of Candidatus Hydrothermales bacterium. Taxonomy (NCBI): domain Bacteria; kingdom Pseudomonadati; phylum Caldifarciminota; class Caldifarciminia; order Caldifarciminales; species Caldifarciminales bacterium. The sequence continues at coordinate 97,622 of JBCNVI010000005.1, forward strand.
GCTGCAGCATCTGCCCTAACAGGAAGATATAATCCCTCAATAAATCTAAAAGGTTCCCTAATCGCTCCTATTTTTCCCCAATTTCTCGTAAAAAACATTCTCATAAGGAAGTTGGAAGGTGGAACCCAAACATAAGCTTCACTGTAGGCTCTCCCAAGTTTTTTATTAATCTCAATTTCATCATTTATATTTCTTATCCTTCTATGGGGGTGAGGCCCATTAACTTCCTCACCGTAATCAACCCTTAAACCTTCTGGGGCCCAATCGGGACCTTCTTTGTCAAACCTCAATCTAACAAATCCCCACTCATTAGACTCAAGCTGATTATCCATGTAAAGATTTAAGTAGCCAAGAGCAAAAGATACATACCTCATAATATTACGCGTTCTTGAAAACTCATTCTCAGCCTCTTCCTTTATAAAATCTCTGAAAAATATCTTTGAATCATAAGCAGCAAGCATTCTTGTAACAGCAAAATCTTGAATATGAAACATAAAATGATAAAGTTTAACTAAATTGGAAGCAAAATCATCAGGAAAATCATTTACAAATAGATCCTTTTTATACCAAGAATAAAAAGTTAAATAAGAAAACAGCCATGGCATACTAAGCGGAAAATTCCGATGAGTTGTTGTTACTGCTATTCTTCTAAATAAATCAGCTACCATATAGTGTGTTGTGGCAGTATTCCTTAAATTAGATAAAACAGTTTGAGCACCCATTGCTGAGGCATCTGCAGCATTTTGAGCACGAATCTTGGCTAAAGTTAATCTACTCATCTCATAGAAGTAACCCATAACAGCAAAAATTATAAGCATAAAAAATATTCCAAACACTAAAACTGCACCCTTTCTTTTTTTCATATTAAACCTCCTTTATTGCTTCTCTTCACCATCCCATTCATCCCAAGGACTTTCATACCATAAACAATCCCACTCTGTCCCCCAACCCCTTAAATCATCCTTGAGGGGTAAGGATGCACCGTGATTAGGATGATCAACCAAAAAACCTTCAACAAGGTATATCCATTCAAGTTCATTAAAGGTAGCAACATAAAAGGCAGCATCATATAGTCTTCGTGTTCCCTTCCAATCCCAAGGTTCACGAGTACCTATGTAATTAGCAAACCACCCGCTAAAGAATGTAAATTGAAAATCATCCCCTACACCAGCTCCAGGTATACAACCCCAGGGTGTTTTTATAGGATTCCAACATGCATCAGCATAAGCAGTTCCCCATCCTGAAATATAGTTATCTTCATCCTCATAATACTCACTCCATGGATCAGAAAACCACTGGTTGCCCATTCCTATATAGTAAATACCTGTAACAAGATCAGCACATCCAACTGGAGTCCACCAAAGAGCCTCATACCTCGGCCAAAAACCAAACCAATAAGGTATTGCATACCCCTGCGAATCAAAATATTCCAAAATATCAGCCCTATAGGTATGTGCATCTCCCCCCTTATTTATATTATTTCCATGTCCAAAACCAGTAATAGCTCTTGACCAATATGGTTTATTTTCAGGAATTAAAGTTAAAAATGGAAAGAAAGAATAACCAAAGAGCATCGCCTCTATAAAATAATATTGATCAATGAGTGCCTGCTCTCCGGTTCTATCTTTTTCTGGTCCTCTATTTCTCAAAATTCCATAAGGTGGGTACCAACCTCCAAGATGGAAGGGATCATTTGGTTCATCTTTTCCACCAACCTTAATTTCTGCTTCTCCTCCTCCTCCATATTCACCAAATGGACCCCAACCGGGTCTCCAAGCCTCATACTTATTATTTTCACATCTTATAAAGGCTCTTAAATATCTATCGTAAGTTAAAATACCAGCTTCTCTTTCATCTTCCATATCAGAAGTGTTCCATAGTGCTGGGTAATAACTACTATACCCCCTATACCTATAGGGGAACTCTTTGTTTTGAAAATGACCCTTTGGCAATCTTGAATAGCCTTCCAAGACAAGGGAATCTACTTTAAAAAATCTTATAAGGGGTCGAAAAGTTTTTTTAACTGAAAGAGAATATTCTTCACCTTCATCCTTTAATTTAATTTTGGCATCCTTTATATGACTAGATATTTCATTAAGAGCCTTACGGACTGCAACAGTATCTCCTTTGTTTACTATTGCCACTCTATTTGCCTGAAAGGAGGCGTAAGTAATTTGGATTCTTCTTAAAGCGAACCTTGCTGTTTCAATTGCTCCAAGGGTAAGCATTAAAAAAATTGCCATCCCAATAACTGCCTCCACCATCACTTGACCCTTTTTTCTATTGCTCATACTTTACTCCTTTTTACCATAGAAGATTATATAAAAGCCTCATCACAACAAAACGTAAAGTAAATCCTAGAATTTTCCAAAAAAGGTAGGATGAGAGGGCTATAACTCCAATTATCATTGCGTACTCTACAGCTGCAGCACCTTCCTCGTTTTTTAAAAATTTCATGGTTTTAACCTCCAGAAGACTTTTTGCCACTTATAAATAAAATCAGAACCTAAAATAAAAAGAGCGTAATTCAAAAGAAAAATACCAAGAAAACCAAAAATACCGATCAAGACCGCATACTCAACTGCGGCCTCACCCCCTTCATTTAATAATATTTTCTTTTTCATCCCCTTTTCTCTCCTTTCTGTTAGGGATTCCAATTTATTATAATTCAAAAAACTTTTTCTGTCAAGGGGAATATGGAAAACTTTAAAAGCCATAGAGGCTTAGAAATTTTCTTAACATTTTACTTTCTTGTTCATTGAGAGAATCTTTTAAATTATTTAGAAAGAGGAGAATTTCTTCACTTTCTACTCTGGGGTTTAAAACAGAAAGAGTGATGGTAAATAAAAGAGAGTAGTCCTTTTCCTTAAGGATTCTTTCTTTTTCTAGTTTCCAGAAGTTTACTCTCTGATCTATAGATTTGTAATGGGGAGGAGCTGAAATATATTTAAGTTGGGAAATTTCAAGAAAAATATCAAAGTCTCTTAAATCTCCGTTTAGTAATGATAATTCAGAGAGTTTAAGATAATCATAAAACTCCTTTTTATCTACTTTTGATAAAACATTTATTGCTTTGGAAAATTTCTTCTCATTTTTGAAGATTTCAGAGGAAAATCTAAATAAGTGATTTTTGAAATCTGGAAATGGAATTTTACTGCCTAAGGCAAAAAAGGTCAATCCTAAAATAATTGAGTAAATAAAAAATAAAAAGTTATAAAGGATTGAAAATTTTCTATAAATAAAAAAGCAAAGGCTGAAGACAAAAAAGGCTACAATAGTAGCTGATGATTGGATAGAAATACACAGGAAGGAGAGAATTAAAGGTAAAATGTAAATTTTATTTTTTTCAAAGGAGATATACAGAAAAAAAACAGAAAAGGATTGGAGAATAATATAAAGAATATTGCCGGGTAAAAACAAAAATTTTGGAAAAATTTCACTAATCTTAACTGAAAACAAAATAGTTATAAAAAGGGTAATAAAAGAGTAAAAAAGAGACAAAATGTTAACTCTTTTTGGAAAGTATTCTTTAAAAGCAAAGGGGCCAAGGATAATAATAATAATAATAAAAATCATATTAGGTATAGTTGGTTTAGCGATAAAAATAGGAGTAACAAGAGAATAATAGTAAAGTTCTTCAACAGCAAAAATTGAACTTAAAAGAAGTGGAAGGAAAGGAAAAATAAAAAAATTTAGTATAGATAAAAGTATTCTTTTTGCGCCTTTTAATTTTAAAAATAGGTAAGTTGATAACAAGAGATCTATTATAAGAACCTCTATTTTTACACCTGGAGTTGCACCGAAAGTTTGAGTAAATGGTGAAGTGAAAAGAGAAAAATAAATTGGAAGGATTTGAGAGGTACTGCTCAAATAACTTAAAACAAAACCCTTTCCTCCTGAAATTATGTAATCAACAAAGGGGGGTAATATAATAATAGAAAAACCGTAACATGTAAGCTTGAAAATAAATTCTTTTTCAAAAAAAAGCCTTAAATAAAGATATATGATTATAAATAATACGATAAAAAAAAGATAAAAATGTAAAATAAAATCAAATTTGTTTTCAACAGCATGAGCAGATTCTAATAAAGTTTCAAAAAAAAACCTTAAGGAGATAAAAGATAAAAAACTTAAAAAGGCCTCTTTTTTATCTCTCTTTTTTACGAATCCTTCGAATGAATCAACTAACTTATAAAAATTAAAGTAACGAAAAATTAATATTTTTCTCAGAAAGTTAAAGTAAAAGATTAGTAACAGGTATCACAGGGTACATTACCTGGAATATTTATTCTTCCTGATTTTAAAAGACTTTCAAATCCCTTCATATAACTACTTACAAATGTTTCCATCAACCTTTGTGGGCTCCTTTCTGTTTCAGCTTCACCCCATGGCTTTTGTTCTACAACTTCACTACCCTTTAATTTCACCTGTTCCAATTCAGTTCTTTTATAAATATTTATATAGGAGAACTCAGGAGATGGTTCTTTAGGGGGAACTTTTATAGTTTTTTTAGGCTTAGGTCTTGGGTTATATTTTTCAAGTATATCAAAAACTGTTAGTGGTTTTTCTATAATCGTATCCTCTCCTGGAAGTTTTATTTCTCTTATAGATCTTAACACTAACTTAATATCAGAGATTTTCTCAAGTAAGGAAAGTTCTTTTACAAGCTCCTTTGGAACAGCAAGTGTAACTGAGGTGACTCTTTCTGTTTCTGTAACTTCAGGCATACCCATAAAACCCTTCTTTTCTGTAACAGTGGGAGGGAGTGCAAGCAGAGATCTTCCAACTGCAAGAACTCTCATACCCTTATATGTAATGGTTGCAAAAGTAGCATAGGGACCTCTTACTCTATATAGCTGTGGACTTCTTAAATATCTCTGAAGTTCCTCCTCAGGTACATATCTTCTTAAATCTTCAATTGAGAAAGTTGCCACTACATCTACTTCATCTCCAGGTAAAATTAATCCGCCGACCCCTGAAACTTCATCAACATGGATTGTTAAAGCTCTATACCCTTCGGGTACAAAAGAGGAAAGAACAGTCCAAGTTTGTGTAGGTATAAGCAGGTTTTTTGTTATCTGTTCACCTTTTCTTATGTCTGTTATTGCTACCATACCTATAATCTCTTCTATATTTGAAACAGCAAGTGGTTCTATAAAGGGTTTTGGAATTTCTCTATATTCGACAAGATCCTCAGTTATTATTGTTCTTGCACTTATATCTTTACTAGCTACCAGAATTTTTTCTGGTGCACCCTTCATTAAGGTTTTTCTTTCAATATCTTGGATATAGCTTACAAGTAAAAGGGCAGCTATACCTGCCAAAGAAAAGGCTATTAAAAGTCTTCTAATATTTGGTCTCATCTCTTTACCTCCCTTTATATATTTCTAATCCATAAGTATCTGAAATTAAATAATAACCATCCATTTCATTCACATCTTGAGCATTACCAGGTGTATCTATATGATTCAGATAAATTAAATCTCCATCTTCCTTTAATTTATATTCAATTACACCATAGGCACCACAAATAGCAAAAACTCTTTCTCCTAATATTTTCATCCTAAAAACTGGGAATTTTGGTTTTATGATTTTCTTTAATCTCGGAAAGTGTGGAACAGATAGATCAATTATTCCTATTCCTTCATCACCAAAAGAAGCATAGAGGTAATTTCCTGATGATTCAAGATCTAAAATAGGGAAGTTAAACTCAGAAAATTCTGAAATTTGAGAGAAAACACCACCTCTCATGTCGTAAATTTTAATAACACCCATTCTATCTCCAGAAACTAAAAAGTTATTGTTTATAACTTCAATTGAAAGTACGTCTCCCTTTATTCGGGTAAAAAGTTTGGGCTTTTTAAAGGTGAGAAGTTCAAAAACTTCTATACCACCCTCTAAATTTGCCGTTATCAAAAATCTTTGTGATAAGACAACATCATAAGTTGATCCTGAAAGTGGTGTATGCTGAAAAGTAATTTCAGGTGAATAGATATTTGACACATCAAGTCCTATTAAACCAGACGAACCTGCTGCTATGTAAATAACATTTTCGTTTTTTATGGGTAAAGCTCTATAGAGTTCACCATAGGTTAAAAAGTATGAAATTTCTGTTGGTGTCTCGAATCTATAAAATCTATAAGTTTCAATTAACTTTTCTTCCCCAACAAAAATACCAGATTCAGAAAAATCTAAAGAGTTTATCTTTCTTTTTGTTCTAATGCTATTTGATAATTCTGGTATATCTTTACTTACATTGTAAATAAAAATTCTATCTGACTCTCCAAAAATGAAAAGATAAGGATATTTCATCTTTAGACGATATACAGGCTCTGGCAACTCAAAGTCAAACTTTAAACTTTTTCCAGAAATTGAATAAACTCTAACTCTATTTGTTCCATCAACGATATAAATTTCATTTCTACCAACAGCTAAATCAGTAATAGGAGGTTTTACAGAAAATAAAAATGTAAGTTTTTGAAGCGTCTCCTCAAATTTATAAATTCTTCCCTTTAAATCATAGAGAAAAACTTCTTTTGCCCTCAGTGCGTATAGGTAAGGTACAACATCCATCTTATGCTCAACAATTTTTCCATCATAATCATAGACAAAAACACCATTTTCCATTAAGGCAACAAATTTTTTCTCAAGTTGAATTAATCCGAAAACATTTACATCTGTTTTTATTTCAAAAACTTTCTCTAATTTATTTTTTATGTATTCAAAACCAATTATCCCTTTATTAGTGGCTACAAAAATTCTGTTATCAATAGATACAAGGTCATTTATCAAACCATCAACAGGTAAAAATCCCTTTATTTCCCTTATCTTCTCAGCACTTAAAATCCAAATACTTCCTTCTCTTATACCTGCAATTACCAAATCCTTAAATTTAAAAATCTTAACAAAAGTTCCAAAGAGCTCTGCTTCATCTTCTTTCTGTGGATCTTGAGGTGAAAAGAAGGAAATAAACCTTATGCCTAAAAGTGGATCAAGGATATATAGTATTTCTTTAGTAAGTATATTCGCAGAAATTAATGAGCCAAAACCACCTAATGTTTTAATTTCCTCTAATTCTGGTAGTTTTAAAACAGAAATCCCTGCTCTCCCAACCAGAGCTATTAAGATATTTCCAAGAGCAACAAAATCATTTATCTGACCCACAAGTTGAGCTGACGCCAAAGTTGAAAGTTCGGGGAAACTTAATAAATAGAGTCTTCCATCTTCGGTGCCAACAAAAACCTGTGAACCAAAAATTTGTAAACCGGTTATAACGAAATTAGGGATAACTTCACTTATAGTCTCAATAAAGGGTTTTGAAAATTTCCCTAGGAAAAAGCCACCTTCCTTTTTGCCGAATAAAACAAAAGTATCAACAATTAAAAAACTATTAATCTTTGAAGGAAAAATAAACTCATCTCCTACAGTAATGCTTCCACCTTTTAAAAACTTTATTTGAACCAAAATAGAATCATATAAAAGTGCAGTTAACCCTTGAGGTGCAATTTTTATTGTACTTAAAGGTCCCTTTAGTTTTATTTTACCTTTACTTTTTAAATCATATCTATCTATTTCATAAACTTCAACAAACCCATCGTTTGTTCCAATGTAAATATAAGGAGGAATCGATATAAGTGAAGTGGCATTTTGTACCCTAATTACGTTTTTTTTCTCTCTCTCTTTAATTGAATAAATAATTACTCCTTCTTGAGAATCAAGTATATAGAGGTTATTACCTGATACGGCAAGGTCTAGCGAAATACCTTTCGTTGGTATATCAAACTCGGTATAAGGATCGGATGGATCTGAGACATTTATAACTGCTATTCCCCTTTGCGAAACAGCATAAATATACTCCCCTGAATGAAAAGACTTTATATAATCTCCCCCTACAAGTGTTGAAAGTGTCTGTGATAATATAAAAATCAAAAGCATTATTCCTCCTCCTTTATCTTATTCAAAAATAAAACTAAAATACCTTCCTTAATTTTACTATCACTATAAAGAAATCTCAAATTTTCAATCATTAATTTTATATCATCTTCATTTTTTACCTCATTCATCTTAGACATTAACTCATTATACTTTTGCCATCTATAAAAATTTCCAGTTATTAAAACAAAAAGATCTTGAAAATCTGTTTCAAAATATTTAACTTCAGATTTTTTATTTGAGAAGTCGTAAAACTTTGCTGGTTCAAAAACAGGCAGAAGCTGGTTATTTCTTTTTACAAATAGTATGTGATCACCAAAGGAGGCGCCACTTATCTTTTTCTTTCTCTCATCGAAAAATAAAAGAGAACCTTCCACAATTCCATCGTTTAACATTATTTTAGAAAATTCATCGTGTAATCCCTTAATTATTACAAAGGGATCTTCCTCAGTAAAAAGAAACTTGTCAAGATAGGAATTTATAAAGGGAAAAAGTAAAGACCAAGTATAACCACCACTTATTACTTGAAAACTTAAAATTCCCCACCTTTCGGGAGATACCCTGAAAACTCTATAAAAAATATTAGGAATTTCGCCTTTTTCAAAAAAGGAATATAAGAGCCAATTTTCTGGTCTATATCCTCCGGACTCTGGAATATTTGAAGAAAGAAAGTCTTTATAATTTGGCTCAAAAATTAACTTTTTTCTCTGTTCTGGTGTTGATAAAAATAAAAAAACGGCAGAGAAAAATAAAAATAAAGCAGAGAGAGCTACAACAAAAAGAAACAAAATCCTTCTTAAAGAATCTCTGCCCTCCTTTAAAGAACGAGGACTTAAAGTAACATAAATGTAGCCTAACGTATCACCCAATGTGCTAAAACTTGGTTTAAAAATAAAAACTTTATCGTTTTTAATCGTAAGTCCTAAACTCCTTAAGTTGAAGGGAGCCTCTTCTGGCAACACAAATTTATTTAAGATATTTTCTGGGTTAGTATGAGCAATTATGGTAAAATCCCTATCAATTATTGATATCTCGTTTATTTCCCTATTTTCTTTTTTAATACTATAAATAATAGAATTTAAACTGATATCATCTCCAGTTTCCCATGGAATCTTTATACTTTCAGTTAAGCTAGTGAAAATAGCATTTGAAAAATTTTCAGCATCTGCTATAAGCCACCTGTTTGTTTCAGAAAGTATCCACCTTACAAAAAAATAAAGCAAAGTAGCAAGTAAAAAAATAGAAATTAAAAGGCCAGTAATAATATAACTTCTTCTTTCCATCATCTCCTCCCTCTCAATCTTTCCTCTATAACTGCAAGATTCCTTCTCACTTTTGTATTTTGAGGATCAATTCTAAGGATTTCTCTAAATACATCTCTTGCTGCTTCTAATTTACCTTCACTGTACAGAGTGACACCTCTTTTATATAGATCCTGAACTTTAGCTTGTATATCAACGGTCTCTTCTACCTTTGAAGGCTTCTCAACTTCTACCTCCTTTTCAACTACACGTCTTACAATTTCTCTTTTTTCAGTCACAGGTCTTTTTTCCTCAACCTTGGGTATCTTAGCAAAGTAGTTATTAATCTTTTCATCAATTCCAGGGTAAAAGGGGTAGACATTTTTCATTTCAATAGAAATTCTGTGAGCCTTTAAATAATCCTTTGTTTTATCAGCCTCAAGAAGTTGAGAGTGAAGTCTTCTTAAAGTATCTACTGTCCATACGCATTGTTGATAGAAGTTCGATATTTTTGGATGAAAATAATACTCCTTAAAAAGCTCTTTTGATATTATTAAAGCTGAATCAAGTTCTCCTGTTACGTACTTTTGTAAGGCCTTTTCAAAATTTTGATATTCAATTTTGATTGATCTTATGTCAACATACTTACTAGCACTTAGCATCAATTTTTCTATAATTTTTTTATCATCAGGTTTTTTATGTAAAAGATCAGAGTATTCTATAACAGCATTCTTATAATCTGCAAGTTTTACATAAATATCAGCCCTTTCCTCAGGACTCTGAGATAGGGTTATTAAAAAAATAAAAGTTCTCATCTTACATACCTCCGTATAAATAATATAAAATAAAGGGACCAAAAATAATTATAAATATTGTTGGTAAAATTAATAAAATAGTTGGAATAACTATGTAAACAGGAGTCTTAGCAGCCCTTTCCTCAGCCTGATCCCATCTTTTTCTTCTTACTTCCTCAGCTAAGGATGCTAAAGTTTGCGTTATAGGTGCCCCAAGTTCTTCTCCATGTGCAATTGTTATTGCTACAAGGGTTAAATCAGGATGCTGAGTCCTTTCAGCAAGGGCTCTTAAAGCTTCAGTTCTTTTTTTACCTAATCTTAATTCTGATAACATCAAAGCAAACTCTTCTTTAAGGGGACAAGGATGCATTGCTTCTGTAACGTATTGAAAAGCAGCATTAAAACCAAGGCCAGCTTGAACTGCTGTATTTAGCTGGTCTAAAGCATCTCCTAAATCTTTTTGTATAAGGTAATGTCTTTTTTTTATCTCTTGATTTAAACTAAAATCCTTAAAGAAAAATCCAACAAAGAAGATTACAATAGATAAAACAAAAGTAAAAGAAAAGGGAGGATTAAAAATTATGCTCAACAGTATAATAGATAGAAAGAAAAAAACAAATCCACTTATAAGTTTCTCCATAAGAACAGCTTCAACAGGTTTACCCCTTTCGCCCGCCATCTCCATTTTCATCTCAAGAGCCTTTATATAATCTTCAGGTAAGTATTTTTTTAAAATTTTGACAATCGCTTCTGCAATAGGAGCAAAAAAGGCAATAATTTTAGATGCAAATTCTATCCTAACTCTTCTTCTTCTTAATCTCTCTAACCTTGATGATAAAGCTAACTCCTCAGGAGATGGTATAAAAGAGAGAACAAGAAAATAAACTGCAATAAAACTAATTATAAATATTAGAAGAATCATATCTCTATAGTTACTATCTTTCTAATCCAAAGAGCTGCTATTATGTCAAGTAAAGCAGCAATAAATAGCATAAAAATACCGAGAGGCTCTTCTAGCATGGGAGCAAATAACTCTGGTTGTGTTATTCTAAGAAGTATCAAAAGAAAAAGTGGCAATAAGGTTAACACAGTAGCAGAGAGTCTTCCTTCGGCTGTGAGAGTATCAATTCTTCTTTTTAATCTCCTTCTTGCCTTTATTGTCTCAGCTATACCTGATAAGACATCGACAAGGGACCCTCCAGTTCTTCGCTGCAAAATTACTGCGCTTGTAAATATTTTAAGTTCTCTTGAAGGAATCCTATCTTCAAGATGACGAAGTGCTTCCTCTAAAGTAAGACCTAAAGATATTTCATCTAGTACTCTTTTAAATTCTGTTTGCATAGGTGGTGGCATCTGCTGAACAACTATTCTAAAGCAGTGGTTAAAACCAAGTCCAGCCTTTAAACCACTCACAATTAATCTCATACCCTCTTCAAGTTGGTCGTTAAACTTTTCTATCCACCTATTTCTTATAGTATAAGCATATTGAGGGAAGAAAATTATAACTAAAATAGTAAATAGAAAAATAACAAAAAGTTTTGTTGCAAGGGTTTTCCCAAGAAAAAGATAGGTTACAATCGAAAAGGCAAATATAAGTCTTAGCTCAAGTAAAATAAAGTTTTTAACAGGAAAATCTGCTGGATCAAGTTTTTTCTGTATACTCTTCAAATACAAAATAAAAAATTCTTCTAAGAATATTACAAAAATGTAAACAGCTCCAACAACTAGAAGAATAATTAAAATTAAATTCACCATTCTGTCTCTTCTCTACCTATATAATATATATTTTTATCAATCTTTACACCCTTAATTTCAAATTCTTCATGAACTTTTGGTCTTATACCTGTTCCCATAAAAGTTCCTATTATTTCACCTTTTTCATTTACACCCTTTTGTTTAAAAATGAAGATATCCTGCATTGTAATAACATCCCCTTCTAAACCTGTAATTTCAGAGATCTTTGTAACCCTCCTTTTTCCATCTCTCATTCTTTCAACGAAAACAATAAAATCTATAGCTGAGGCAATATAGCTCCTTATAGCAGAAACTGGAAGTTCAGTACCAGCCATTAAAACCATCGTTTCAAGTCTATAAAGAGTATCTCGTGGAGAATTTGCGTGAACTGTTGTTAAAGAACCCTCGTGTCCTGTATTCATAGCCTGTAACATATCAAGAGCCTCACCTCCTCTACACTCTCCTACTATTATCCTATCAGGTCTCATTCTGAGGGCATTTCTCACAAGATCCCTTATTGTGATTTCACCTTTACCTTCTATATTGGGTGGTCTTGCTTCAAGACGCACCACATGAGGCTGCTGTAATCTCAGTTCTGCAGTATCTTCAATTGTCACTATTCTTTCATCATCAGGAATAAAAGAAGAAAGTACATTTAAAAGGGTTGTCTTACCTGACCCAGTTCCACCAGCTACTACTATGTTCTTTTTAACAAAAACACAAGCTTTCAAAAATTCTATCATAAATTCTGTTATAGATCCAAAATTAATTAGATCCTTGTATGTAAAAGGTTCCTTTCTAAACTTCCTTATTGTTATTGTTGGACTATCGATAGAAACAGGAGGAAGAGTAATATTTACTCTTGAACCATCAGGAAGTCTTGCATCACAAAGTGGTGATGCCTCATCAACTCTTCTTCCTATAGGAGTTACAATTCTTTCTATTACAATCCTAAGCTGTGTTTCATTTAAAAAACTCCTATCTGTTTTATAAATCTTTCCACCCTTTTCAATATATATATTATCATATGAATTAACCATTATTTCGGTTATATTTGGATCAGCTAAAAGATCCTCAAGAGGACCAAGGCCAAGAATCTCCTTTATCATATCCTCAACAAACTTTCTTCTAACTTCTTGTGAAGGTAATGGAACGTTAAGTTCATCGAGCTTTTCTATAATTAATTTTTCAACTTTCTTCCTTATTTCCTGTTTAGAGTAAGAGCTTTCATATGTTGCAGTTAGTTCACCTGAGAGGGTCATCTCTCTAATAATATGTGCATGTATTAACTTCTTAATCTCTAATGGAACTTCCCCCAAAATTAATGCTTCTGGAGCTTCGTAATGCACTTCCTCTTTCTTTTTTTCCTCAACAATTTCTCTTTTCTCCTCCTTTTCTTCCTTTTTCTTCCTTCTAAAGATTCCACTTAGAAAGTCTCTTTTAGTCTCCTTTCTTTTCTCAAGAAAATCCTCTCTTTTTATTTCTCCTAAGATATAGTTAGAAACTTCCCTTAATTTATCTTTAAAAGCCTGATTAATTTTTTCCTTTCCTGTATCAAATCCTAACTCACCAAGCGAAACAATTGACTCATCTTCAGGTAAAACAAAAAGAACTTCTCTTTCCATTATTTTCTCTATCTCTTCAAGAGAAATTCCGCTCTCATTGAAAAAGTTTATTAAATATTCAATCTTTTGAGGAGGATAATACCTTAGTCTGAAAATTTCTCTTAAATTTTTTGACTGAGCAATTGATAAAAAGTCATTTTTCATTATTACAAAAATAAGATCAGCAATATCAAGTATATTTAGGGTCTTTTCATCCAAACTATGTCCACAATCAAAGAAAACAAAATCATAGTCAGTTTCAATTTTTTTTAAAAATGGACTAATCAATTCATACTCTCTATCCCATAACTCACCAGTTTTTGAAAAAAACATATGGAACTTTGTTGGGTAAGAAGAGTAACTATAAATAAACTCTCCCTTAAACTTTTTCTCTTTTTTAAAGAAATCGAGAGCCTCTTTAAAAGTTTTTCTTGTCTCAAAACCAAAGATGTAAGGTAAATCACCGTGATTTTCAGCCTCAATAAGTAAAACACTTTTCTTTTTTTGAGAAATCTCATAGGAAATAAGAGATGAAATTGTTGTAGTTCCAACTCCACCTTTAGTGCCAATGAAAGCAAATTTCTTCATATTTATATATATTTTACTGTGTCTCTTTTAAAGTCTCAAGAACATAGAAATCGCTTGTATAAGGATCCCAAAAACCACTAAGACCTATTATTTCAAAGAATGAAAAGGGAACATAAAGAATACCATCCTGGACTTTTATTTCTGGTTTAATAGGGAAAGCTACACCATCTATTTCAAGAGTTGATTTTTCTACTGACAAGAAAGACTTTTTCTTTCCAAATCTTATTTCAGCTAATTTCTCTTTCTCTACCCAGGTATAACTTATAGAAAGCTCCCTCTCAAAAATTTCGGATAACTCAAAATAGGTAGTTCCGTTAAAAACTTTTGTGGGAATATAAAACTCTAGAGTCTTCAATCCCTTATAGATATTAATTCGAGCTGCTCCTCTCTCATAAGGCAAAACTTCAGGTGTTACAATAAAGATAACGTCTTTTATTAAATTCTCATTTTTAATTCTTGTAAATAAAAGTTTTCCCAATATAGGAATTTTGCCAAGTAAAGGTATAGAGGATCTAAATTCTTGCATAGTCTTTTTTCTCAAACCACCTAAAAGTAGACTTTCTCCAGGTAAAAGTTTAACTTCAACTTTTACGTTACTTTTTCTTATTGCAGGAACAACAAAATCTTGAAGGACAACTGCATGGGCATAGTCAAGATCTGAAATTTCTGGCTCAAGATTTAAAATTATATAACCAAAATCATCAAGTTTTGCTGTTATCTTTAATTTAACTCCGTATTCTTTCCATTCAACAGTTGCTGCTCCTAAGGCTTGGGGTATTATTACAGGTATTTCTCCTCCACTTAAAAACTCTGAAGTCTTATCTTCTAAAACCACTAAAGTTGGATGTGATAAGATTTTTAAAGCCCCCTTTTCTTCAAGAAAATTTAGAGTACTTGTCAAATTAGTTACTCTTTTTATGGGACCTACATCAAGAGGGAAAGTTTCGGGTATTTTACCCTCTTCAAAACCAAGTTGTTTTAACCACTCAAATCCATAATCTGATTTTTTACTTCTTTCTAACTCAAGAACCCAAACATCAATACGTATTACCTTTGGTTTATGAAATTGTAGGGCTGTTCTTTTTTTAATTACACACTCAATCTCTTGTGTTCCTTTATCAGTGAATATGATTAAGTTTGTTACTCCCTCTTTGAGAGCATTAAGTAAAACTTCTCTATCAGAAATTAGTCTCATACCTAGAATTTCAGGATTTCCCACAGCAACGCTTTTCACAGGGCGAACAAATTTGAAAAGTTTTGAGTAGCCCTCATATAAGACAAGATAAGATAAAAGAAAAAACTTTAAAATCATTCCTTCACCTCTTCTTTTTCAAGATAAAAATTAAAAGAACTATTCTGAAAAACAGCTATCTCTTTAATTAAATCCTTATAATTCTTTGCGGAAAACTTGAATCTATATCTTCCTGCCGGAATAATTATTTGATTTTTACCCTCCTTTAATGTATATGGGGGAAGGGGTGTACCTAATATAAAAAGTTTAACATCAGGTATAGTTTGCATTGTAGCTTGATCAAAGACTTCAATAGTTATTTCAACTCTTTGAACAGATGGTTCTGAAAAACCTTCCACATAAGGTATTTCTAGCCTGTAGGGGTCAGCCTCTGGGGAATAATAAAAACAGTTCCCCACTATTCCTATAAGAAAATATAATTTAAACCACTTCATAGCATTTACACCCTCTTTGAAATATTTTTTTATTATCACAAAAAATGAAAAAAAAATCAAACAGTTAGATGAGGTACTTTTGAGGAGCTTGTGTTTAGTTTCTATTTGTTACAACTTATCACCTTGTTCTCAACTTTTTATTAAGGTATAAAGTATACCTGTGTTTCTATTATTTTTCCGCTTATGCTTGCACTTATTCCCCATGCAAAAAACCATGTTATATTTAAAATTCCCGAAACAAAAGCTCTATCATTCTCATTAACAACCTCAAGTGAAAAATTCGTCACAAGCGGTAAATTATAAGTTACACTTAAAATAAATAAAAAGGGAACCGAAAGCATTTGAAAAATTATAACAGTTTTTATTTTTCCAAAAATCCTTGCAAAAAATGGAGCACTCAATGTTCCAACTATGGTCATAATTTGAGAGATCGAAAAAAGAAACCCTATCTGCGAGGAATTAAGTAAAAATCTATCTCTAAAATAAAGGTTTAAAAAAGAACAGTGAGTCCTGCCCCAAGACCAACAAGAGTTTGAGGTATAGAAAGCTTTAACATAAGAGTCTTTGAAGTCCTTAAATCAAAGATTTTTAAGTCCCTTTCATTAACGATTTTTCTTTCTTTTATTTAAAATAAAGGGAACTATAGAAAAAGAGAAATTAAGACATGTAGTATTAAGGTGATCCTAAATCCAGAGATTATAGAAATACCTCTTTTTAAAAAAATAGGGGTAAATTTCCAGCTAAGATATTACCCAAAATTCCCGAGGCAAGTGAAATAGTAAAACCTGTACTAAAAAGATGCATCCTTATAGGTTCTGTACTCATCTGCATCATAAGCGGTCCACTTAATACAGGAAGAAACGAGGAAAAAATCCCAGTCATTACTACACCCAAAATGATATGAAAATAAATATTAGTAACTGCCGAAATTAGATAGCCAAAACAGGAAAAAATAACACTTACAATAATTATCGGTTTAACATTAATTTTTCTAACGATAAAAGCTGCAGGAAACATCATAATAACCGCTACATAACTCATAAGCGCCAAAATAAAACCGATTTTACTCTCTGAAAACCCGACTTCTTTTAGATACAGATTGAACAAAAGTCCAAATCCAGAAAATCCAAGTCCTAAAAGAAAACTACCACTTAAAAATAAAACTGCATCCCCTTTGAAATTAAACATCTTAAAGTTTAAACATCAATTGTTGTGTAATCAAAAAAACGAGGTTAAAAAAAACTTACTCAATTTGAAATTTGGAAAAAATGTTATTTATAATTTGAGGTACTTGAATTCCAAAAAATAAAAACTTATAATTTATCTTCAGAATGAAAACAAAAAGAAAAGAACGAATTGGTATTGTCGTCTCAGATAAAATGGATAAAACCGTCGTGGTACTAATTGAAAGGCGTGTTAGACACCCCCTATACAAAAAGGAAATTAAAAAGAGGAAGAAGTTCTACGCTCATGACGAAAAAAACGAATGCAGAGTGGGTGATAAAGTAAAAATAGTGGAAACAAGACCCCTTTCTAAACTTAAAAGATGGAGAGTTGTGGAAATAATAGAAAGATCACCTGAATTTAGAGAAAAAGAGGAAAAATGATACAACAACAGTCAAGACTCAAAATAACCGATAATACCGGAGTCCTTGAAGTCATGGTTATAAGAGTTTTAGGTGGAAGCGCAAGAAAGTATGGAACTGTTGGTGATGTATGTAAGGCTACAGTCAAAAAAGTAGGAACAGGTTCTCAGATAAAGGAAGGTGAAAAAGTCTTTGTAGTGATAGTAAGAACAAAGAAAGAAGTAAACAGAAAAGACGGATCTACGATAAGATTCGACGATAACGCAGGTGTGATAATTGACCCAAACGGTGAGCCAAAGGGAACAAGAGTTTTCGGTCCTGTAGCAAGGGAGCTCAGAGAAAAGAGATTTATGAAGATTGTCTCTCTTGCTCCAGAAGTTTGGTAAATGGCAAGAAAAATTAAAAAAGGCGACCAGGTGATTGTTATTGCAGGAGACGATAAAGGAAAAATTGGAAAAGTTATAAAAGTTATACCCGAAAAAGAAAGGGCTATAGTTGAAGGAGTAAACATAGTTAAAAGACACAGAAGATTTGTAAGTGCAGACAGACCTCATGGTATAGTGGAGATGCCTGCCCCTGTTCATCTTTCAAATCTTGCTCTCATCTGCCCAAGTTGTGGGAAAAAAACAAGAGTTGGATTTAGATTTGAAGGTGAAAAGAAAGTAAGATTTTGTAAAAAGTGTAAGGAAACAATTGATAAGGGTTAAAAATGGCTAGGTTACTTGAACATTATAAAAAGAATGTTGTACCTAAGTTAATGAAAGAGTTTAAGTATAAAAACGTTTTTCAAGTCCCAAGGATAGAAAAAGTTGTAGTAAATGTGGGATATGGGGAGGCCGTAAATGACCCGAAGTTAATTGAGATAGTTCAGAAGGAAATAGCTAATATAACTGGGCAATGGCCAGTAGTAAGGAAAGCCAAAAAACACGTTGCCGCTTTTAAGCTGAGGAAGGGTATGCCAATAGGTGTGAAAGTTACGTTAAGGGGAAAGAGAGCATATGAATTTATTGATAGGATGATTTCTTTTGCCTTGCCAAGGGTGAGAGATTTTAGGGGTTTAAAACGCAATTCGTTCGATGGCAGGGGTAACTATAATTTTGGACTGGAAGAATTTATAGTCTTTCCAGAGGTTGATATAGACAAAGTTAAGATAAACTTTGGAATGGATATAGCAATTGTAACAACTGCTAATACTGATTATGAAGCTTTAAGACTTTTAGAGGAGTTAGGTTTCCCTTTTGAAAGAAAAAAGGAGGTAAAAGGTGGCAAGAAAGGCTAAATTTATGAGATGGCTCATGTATGAGCCTAAATTTAAAGTAAGATACAGAAATCGTTGTAAGATTTGTGGCAGACCAAGGGGATACCTTCGAAGATTTGGAATATGTAGAATTTGCTTTAGAGAATTAGCGCTACAAGGTTTAATTCCTGGTGTTAAAAAGGCAAGCTGGTAAAATATGGTAAACGATCCAATTGGTGATACTCTCATAAGAATCAAAAATGCTGCTTTAAGAAAAAAAGAAAAGGTTGTTACTTTACATTCAAAGCTCCTTGTAAAAATTGCTGAGATCCTGAAAAATGAGGGGTTTATAAAGAGTTACGAAGTAAAGGGAGAGGGGGTTAAAAAAGAGCTCGTGATTTATTTAAAGTATGACGAAGAGGGTAACCCGCTCATAACTGATGTTAAAAGGGTCTCAAAGCCAGGGAGAAGAATTTATGTAACAAAGGATAAAATCCCCTGGGTTAATAACGGCATAGGTATTGCTATTTTATCAACCTCCAAGGGTTTATTAACTGATAGAGAGGCAAGAAGATTAAAAGTTGGTGGTGAAGTTTTATGTGAGGTTTGGTGATATGAGTAAAATAGGGAAAAAACCAATTTTAATACCAGAGGGTGTCACTGTAAAGTTAGAAAATGATGTGATTAAGGTAAAGGGACCTAAGGGCGAACTCTCGTTTAAAATACACGAGAATGTTGAGGTTGAAATAAAAGATAAAGAAATAAGGGTAAAAAGAAAAAACGATGATAAGTTCTCAAAGGCGATACATGGGACTACAAGGGCGATTATAAATAATATGGTGAAGGGGGTTACAGAGGGTTATACAAAGGAGTTACTTGTTGTAGGTGCTGGATATAAGGCAGATCTAAAGGGAAGGGAACTGATTTTAGACGTAGGTTATGCAGAACCAAAAAAGTATATTGTTCCCGAAACTATTAAGGTGGAGGTTAAAAAGGAGGGAGCAAACTTTAAAATTATACTTTTTGGAATAAATAAAGAGGAAGTAGGTAGAGTTGCTGCAGAGATAAGGAGAATAAGGGAACCAGATCCATATAAAGGAAAGGGAATAAGGTATGCTGATGAGGTAATTAAATTAAAGCCTGGAAAGGCAGGGGTAGCAAAATAATGGATGTAAAGGAAAAAATTCTAAAAAGAAAAAGAAGGCATAAAAGGATAAGAAAAAAGGTAATTGGAACTCCAGAGCGGCCAAGGTTATGTGTTTTTAAGTCAAGAAAACATACCTATGCTCAGATAATTGTTGATCCACCGGTTGGCCCTTGTAAAGTTCTAACAGGTGCATCAACATTATCACCTGAAATTAGAGAGAGTTTAAAAACCATAAAGGGAAAAGTTCAAAAAGCCTTTTTAGTCGGAAAACTAATAGCAGAGAGAGCAAAGAAGCTTTCCATTAAAAAGGTTGTCTTTGACAGGGCAGGTTATAAGTATCATGGTAGAGTAAAGGCTGTTGCAGAGGGAGCAAGAGAAGGCGGACTTGAGTTTTAGAAAACTAACCGCAAGTTGTCAAAATATTTGTCATTTCAAGATGATAGGAATTATAATAAAACAATAAAAAGGGGGGGAAAATATGAAAAAAATAATGCTGTTAAGCTTCCTATGCTTTTCAATAGTAATGGCTGGCACAGTGGGGTACGGATGGAGTGTAAATCCTGATGTGAAAAAAGCAGTAGAGGAAGCAACCAAAATGATCAGCACGAAAATGAAGCTTGATGAAATTGAATTTCTCTTTGTTTTTTCCACAGTGGATTATGGTCCCGAAAAGGTCTATTCTGAAATAAGAAAAAAGATTAAAAAGGCAAAGATATATGGCGGCACATCTTGTAGTGCTGTTATGACACCTGACGGATTTCACACTTCTAAACACGGTGCAATCGCTATGATGGCAATAAAATCAGAAAAGATAAAATTTACCACTGGATATGCTGATCTTGATAAGATGGATGCTTTTGAAGCTGGTAAAACCGCAATATCCATGGCTACTAAAGAGAGGGGACAACCAAGTCTTGTATTTATCACAGCTGCCCCAGGAAAAGAGGAGGATATAATTCGTGGTATAGAAAGTGTCATCGGTAAAACTATTCCAATTATTGGTGGCTCTTCAGCTGATAATGATATAACGGGTAAGTGGGCACAATTCACAGATGTAGGGGTACTTAAAAATGGAGTTTCACTTGCCTGTATATATACAGATAAAAAGATTGGATGGGCATTTGAAGCAGGATATAAAACTGGTATTGCACAAGGAAAGGTAACTTCAGCAAAGGGAAGAACAATATATACTATTGATAATAAACCTGCAGCAGAAGTTTATAACTTTTGGTTGGGTGGCAAGTTGGATGACGTATTACAAACAGGTGGAAATGTGTTAGAAAGAACTACCTTTCATCCATTAGCAAAAATTGTAAAGGGACCAAGGGGTGAGGTTTACTTTATATCGATTCATCCGTTAAGCATAAATTTACCTGAGAAATCATTAACTGTATTTACAGAAATAAATGAGGGAGAGGAACTTACATTGTTTGAGGGAGATTGGGAGATACTTTTAAGACGGGCTGCTACAACTCCAAGGGTTGCCTATATAAGAGGAGACTTTACCTCACCGAAAGAAATAGAGTTTGGAATATTTACATATTGTGCAGGAACAATGCTTGCAATTCCAGAAAAAGAAAGACCTAAGATGGTGGATCTTGTAAAGTCTGTTGTAGGAAATGCACCCTTTTTAGGAACTTTCACATTTGGTGAGCAAGGATTTTTACCAGCTGTCGGAAATATACACGGAAACCTTGTGAGTTCTATGGTGTTGGTTAGGGAATAAATTTATTTAAAGCTTTTCTCAGCCATAGTGGCGGGTTCAAGTCCCATTCTGTGCTTAACTGAATAAATCCATTTAAAGACTTCTCCTATTAAAATCTCCAATAGTTGCAAGTTCTCTAAAAATAGCATATTTATAATCTTTCACATCTCATACAAATATGCCTACACATCAGTTTAAGACATAGCTTATTGTTCTTAATCCAAGATCTTCAACTTCTTCTCTTTTTAATACCCGTTACTACTGAGACTGCTTCACGAATTTTTTCTTCATATTTAGGTGCTTCCTAAAAATTGACTTTACTTAAACAAATAGATAATAATAAACCTATGAAAATTTTATTGAATTTAAAGGGTCTGAAAGGTAAAATTATCCTAACGATATCTCTTTCTTTCATTTTAGTTATAACAATTTGGTCAATCTTTTATATAAGAGATACTAATTATTTAATAAAAGACAACACTAGAAAAACTGCAGAAGTTATAAGAAGTGCCCTTTTAAAAGAAGTTGAAATATTTATTTACACAGAAGATGCCACGATTCTCTCCTCATTAATTGAAAACATTATCTCAAACGATCCCTCAATATTATCAATTACTGTTACAGATCCTTCTGATAGAGAGCTTTTAAAAATTTTAGGTCCAAAATTCGGAAAAGAAAAAGGAAAATTTGTTCATTACCCAATTTTTGCCTCTAGGGAAAGCGTTCTTGAACCAGAAATTATTGGCAAATTGAATATTTATATAAGTACTGAAAGGGAAAGACAATATCAAAATAGAGCCCTTATTTTATCTTTTGTTCTCGGTGTTATAATCATCATTTTTGGCTTTATTTTCTCAATCTTTGTAACGAATATTTTCTTTGTAAGAGTTGAAGGAATAAAAAAGGGTTTAATAGAGATAGCAAAGGGTGAAGCAGACTTAACAAGGAGAATCGAACTAAAAGAAGATACAGAATTTAGAGAAATAGCAGACTCCTTTAATGAATTTGTTGAAAGTCTCTCAAAAAGAATAAAAATCACAAGATCAGGTGCGTTCAAAATAAGTGAATTTTCGGAAAATATCTCAAGCGCTATAGAAGAACTAACTGCTACTTCAAACACAGTAACCGAAACAACTCAAAAATTGGCAAATTTATCAACTAATGTTGCTAAAGGTGTTAAGGAAGCATCAAAATCAGTTAAAGAACTCTTAAATATTGCACTCAACACAGAAAGAGAATCTAAAGATATGCAGAGTATTGAAAATTATGCCTATAGTCTTGCCCTTGAGGGCAAAAAAATTTCAGAAAGCATAAAAGAAGAACTCGATAAAGTAACAAATGTCACAAATAAACTCAGACAAAGTGTAGAAAATTTAATAGTTTCTTTAAGAGATATTTTAGAAATTTCAAATACTATAACGACATTTATGAGAAGAACCAATTTATTATCTTTGAATGCTTCTATTGAGGCAGCAAGAGCACCTACTCAGGCAAAGGGTTTTTCAATAATTGCAGAAGAGATAAGAAAACTTGCAAGAGACTCATCTTTATACTCAGCGAGAATCCAAGACATTGTAGAAAATATAAAATCTTTACTTGAGGAATTTTCAAAGAACTTGACAGAGAACCAAAAAATAATAGAAAGTGCCAAAGAGGTTTTGCTAAAAGCAGCTAACCAATTAAAGTTAATAGCTGATCAAAAGGAAGAGACAATGCAAAAGGTTCAAAGAATATTAAATTATACTTCTTTAGAAAGAGAAGAGATTGAAAAGTTAGCTCATTTTATGGACAAAGTAGGTGAGTTAGTGGAAGAGGCGCAGAAATCAAGTCAAGAAATTGCAGCAAGTATGCAAGAACAGCTTGCCTCTTTAGAAGAAATTTCCTCTTCCGCATCTGAACTTGCACATATAAGCGAAAATCTAAAATCAACTTTAATCGGATTTAAAATTGATTAATAGTTATTTAACCCACGCTTTGTAGGAGATAGCAAGATCAATAAAAGTATGAGGGAGCAACAATTTTATTAGGCCATTAGTCTTTTGCCCATTTCCAAATGAATAATATCCAATACATAATCAACTGGGCCAAAAAGAGGAGAAAAATTATTTAATTTTTGAACCCCGATTAGTAATTTCAGATTTGAACAATCAAAATTCATGTGTTCTAAGCAAATACCGTACATTCGCAGTTGTACAAATTTATCTTTTCCTACATACAAAGATTTGGTTCTAGTTGTTCTTAAATCAGCTATAATAAATGGCTTTCCGTTTTTAAATATAATTTGATCTATTATTCCCATAACAGGGATTTCTTCAATTTTAGTAAGAAGGGGAAAATTGGAAAGCGTGCAGACTCTTGAAGTTTTAATTTTTCTAATAGCATCTTTAATAGAAATCATCTTGCCTTTTTCAATAACCTTTTGATGTACCAGATCCCCTATTATCATCTCCTCTGTTTCAATTTTTCCAATTTTATATCTCAATTCCACCCTTTGTTCTTAAAGTAGCACTGTGTGCCTATATCGCTTGCACGGACAAAAGGTAAGTTATGTCTCAGTTTCTTTTCCTTCTTTGTTTCTGCAAGTAAATCTTCTATTTCCAGGAGCGCCTTTTCCCACTTTCTTAATTTCATTACAAATTGTAACATTAGATGTCAAAGGTTTTAAAATCGAACAAAAAATCATTATTGCTTATTTTAAATCTCTTATCACTACTCAATTAATCCAGGTGTCCCTTTCAATTAATGAAATTGCTTTTTTCGCTTCACATCTGATGTTTGATTGTCTTTACACTTTGAGTAAAAAGATAAATCAAGTGGTAAAGGATGTGACTTAAATTAAATAATAAATTGTTCCTGCTTAGGATCAAGTATCGGTGATACTTTTTGGAATAAAAAGTGATGAATCGACTGTAATTATTAAGAAGTTATGGATTTAAACTTAATTTTCAAAAACGGGCTTAGGCTTTGAGATAAAAAAGCAAATTTAGTTGGCTATGTGGAGAAATAATGTGAGATATCTAATGTTTGAGCTCTAAAAATATATTAAAGTCCAAAATTTTTAAGTATTTCAGCGAGTTCAGAATTTTTCTTCGAATACTCTTTTTTTAAGATAAGGTAAAAGTGCAGCTCTTCTATCCCATATAGCAAACCCTATCGTTACAGCAACAATTCCTGCAAAAGTGGCAACTATCCCTATCATAAGATGGATGATTTGATCAAATCTTTTTTCAATCTGCTCGAATCTTTTCTCAATCTGCTCAAACCTCTTATCAACCTGTTCAAATCTTTTCTTAATTAACTCAAATCTTTTTTTAAACACTCTCTTTAAACTCTTTTAATGATGTTTCAATCCTTATAATTCTATCCCTATCTTCGAGAGTAAAGGGAACTTCCCTTTGCGCAAAAATTCTATCATTTAACGATATCAAAAAGTAAACTAAGATTATTTTTCTCACGATTAAATTATAAAGTCTAATATAGAAAAAACTAAAACAAAAAAATAAAAGACCATCAAAAAATAAAAAATCGGCAAGAAAAATTTTCTTTTTTTAAAGTAGATATTCATCACCTTAAATTTTCTTAAAATGTGCCATGTAACAAGAAGGAAAAAAACGTAGGCAGAATATTTATGAAATATAAATCTATGAATCCCGAGTTTCGCTGCTATAATTCCAGAAAAAACAGTTATTGGAAAAAGAAATAATAAAATTAAATTTAGTATCACTTAGGTCTTCCAACTGTCTGTATATAAATACTTGTCTCCTCCTTTCCATCAACTCCTATTAACTTATCAACCATACTATCAAAAAAGGCACCTATTACACAAGAGGAAAGTCCAAGAGACACACACTGTAAAGATACATTTTGAGCCACATGCCCTGCCTCCATATAAACATATCTATATCCCCTATCATCATACTTATAAGTCGTTCTTTTAAAAATAGCAGTGTAAATTAAAGTCAGGGGAGCAGATAAGAACATTTCTTGAAAAAGTCCTGCCTTAAATATTTCATTTTTAAAATCACCCTCTTTAATAAACTCAAGGGAATGTTCCCTTACATTATAGTGATATATACCCTTTTTAAGTCCCTCTACATTTTGAACAATCAGATAAATTTCGATTGGATAAAGCGCACCTGCTGATGGAACAGTTCTTAAATAAACGCCCGCAAGCTCACCTGTTATCCCCTGGGCTGCAAAGAGGATCTGCGAAACTTCATCTAAAGTTAAAGGTTTATCAGAATATTCTCTTACAGATCTTCTCTTTTTAATAGCCTCTTCTAATATCATTCCCTTAAAAGTTGGTGCTGGAAGCTTAATTTTTGGCTTATCTGGATAAGTTTTAAATTGGGGAGGAGGCTTTTCAATCTTCATAACAGAAACGAGAGCTTTTAAAGGGTCAAGTTTTGTCTCATTATGGAATTTTTCTCCAATCTGAAATATTAAAAAAAAGAAAATTAGATAACCCATTTTAAGCTTTGATTTTATAATATAAATCAAAAATAAAAAATAAGTCAATTTATCTCAATAAAATCTAAAAGCAGAAGAAAAAAAGAGCTTACCCAAGACTTCAAGGAAAAAATCATTTAAGAAGTGAACTTATGGCTTTATGATAAGTTGCTGAATATGATTGAAAGTTAAAGATAAAAAGTGATATGATTATTGTAAAAGACGGATTAACTTTACTAAAGAGTTTTCTTTTTATCCGTAAAATAAAGTTTTGCATATTAATAGACTAAAGGAGATATAAGAAAAACAGGGCAAGGGTACAACTAAGTTATACGTCAAATAAGTAAAGAGAATAGATCAAGTGTCGAAACATTTAAAATCTTAAGGGAATATTTGCTCGTAGGTTTCTTAAGCTTCTTTCCGAATTATAAATTTTTGCCATCTCAACTCCAGATGCACTAGCTAAAATAAAAAAAGTATAATTGTAGGAAAAATTATAGAAGTGAAAATTAAACTTCTATAGGTCTTATATAGGCACCACATGAAAAATAATCATCAAGAAAAGAATAAAAGATCTTCTCAAATAAAAAGACCCAAAAGAGATATGCTCTCCTTTTATAATGTCTACTATTTCAATTCTTTCTGATACTTCGTTAGTTTAATCTTTTCAATCATCGTTATCCTTAAGGCCTTAAAAATGTAACTGATGTAATTATTTTTTATAATACAAATAAAACCAAAGTTCTGTCTTGTAGACTCCCTCCTCTTCTCCAAGGGTTTCATCTCCAAGAATATCAACAACTATAAAGTGAAAACCCTTTACATCAGAGGAGTCACAAACACTTTTCTCATAGACTCCGGGTAGAATCTCTTTCATAAATAATCTGTAGTGTTTATTATTCGGTCCTAAAACATGAAGATAAGGATAGTTAACATCTTTATTCACATAAACCTTTATTCCAACTGTATCATATTTTGTCACAGTATCAATTTCCGAAATTTTTCTAAAAGTTAAGGGATCCTTTACTTTAAAAGCCTTATTTCCCAGCCTTACCTCCATTGAGTCAATTGAAAAGTCAGGACTCACATTTCTTGATAAAGCACGAATCCCTGTTACACTCCATAGTTTCCATCCTCTATGAGGATCATTTACATCACCTAATCTTTTAAAAGTTCCCTTTATATAGAAGATATCTGAAAAGTCCCTTTTGTAATGTTTTACTTTTTGAGAATCAGGAACCCATGCCCATAAATGAAGGATTCCTTCATCGTAGCCCGTATAATCAACATAGGCAGAATCGCCTATTATGTAAATTTCAATATCAGGAGAGGGTATATTTTTTATTTCTCTACCCCAAAAAAGAGGGTTCACGCTACCTTTTAAGAGAAGTCGTGCTGAATCGTTACCTGCTGGTGCCCTTTGGTTAAAGATAGAACTTGATCTTATTAACTCAACTATTGCCTCTTTATCCGTATATCTATCAGCATACCTTCCCCTTTTACAACCCGTAATTATTATAAGTCCTATCAACAGAACCGTCGCTTTTTTCATTTTATACCTCCTTTTTATATTTTGACGTCGTATTTAAAAGGTAGGTTCTACCTTTCAGATATAAGTGATCAATTTTTAAATCCCTTGTTTTTGAAGAATTTTTGTAAGTTAAGGGATTATTAAAACAATGTCCCCGTAGAAGGCCTCGTTCAAACTTCAAAAGATCACCTTGTGTTACACTTTTTAACCCTGATACAAGCCTGGTCTGGCAAATTCTATCCTCAAGATCTACACAGGCTAGGGAAGTCAGCCACTATTTTAATTTATCCTTTTAAGTCTTTCTTATAGACTTCTTTCTTTCTAATCATCTTGATAAGATTTCTGTATGAACTAACTCAAATTTTGAAAAAAAACTTGAAATCTTTATTAT